>JACPDY010000083.1 GCA_016183775.1 Bacteroidota bacterium | reverse complement strand
CAATGCCGGCCTGGGCTAAAAATTCATAATGGATTAAAGGACTGCTTTTGGTTTCTTTGAAATGAATGGAATATTGAAAGGGAATGTGCTGATAAGGATGGGTGTTGTCAAATAGCGGTATGGCCGGCATTATGGTTTCAAAGTCCATAAAATAAAGAGGGTAATTAATTGTTTCCAGGAATTTCTTTATCCCTTCTTTATCAATTATAGCCTGGTTGGTTGTAAGGCTTTCAATCTGAAGCTTGAATGGTTTTTTTGATTCGTAATCAGCCGGTATCTCCCCGATCGTCTTTACTCCGTTGTCGTGAAGTTCAAATAATTTGTCTTTCGAAACACCGCTTAGGTTCAATACTGAATTTTCCGGTATATCTTTCCAGCATGTGCCGATAAAGTCGCACGCATAAGGGCTGTAGCAATGAGCGCCTATCTTAACATCGGGCTGCTCATGGCCAAGAGCTACGGCTAATAGCCGGCGTAAGTTCTCCTCAATAAAAGCGGCGTTTTCAATTGCTTCTTTTTTTACGGAGGTCAACCTGAAGAGTTTGTTATATTCAAGCGGGCCTTGTTTTATATAGGCAGTATTGATATTAATGATGCTGATATCCTCAAGTTCAATGCCATTGTTACGTATGATGTAATATTGTAATGAAGCATCCGATATATAAGTAGGTGTAATGCGGGTTGAGCTTTTTACTTCATAACCATACCAAAGATTATTGTGTTTAACCAATATGTCAATGGCCACAAGCGTTTTCTCAAACATAAAGGCGGCCTCATAAATTATTTCAACACCTTCACTGATGAGCTTCTTCGTTAATTCTACAGATTCAGAATATTTAAAGGGTGATGAGGGGCTCGCATCAACTCCGCCAGGAAACAATTTACGGGCGGTAACTCCTACATTAGTCCCTCTGCTGAAAATAGCCTGTTGTTCCGGACTTGTTTTGTCCTTCTGCTTGTAAAAATTTTTATACAGGTACAATGATTTGGTACATTGCAACCCGCGAATAAAAGATGATTTACTTAAGATGTGTTTTTCCATTTAACCGATTCATCAACCGAAGCTGAACGCTGAGTTTATCGAAGGGCAGCGCAGGTTGGTCACCAATTTCCTATTTCCAATCACCGATTACCGATCACTAATTTCCAATTACTGAACTACTTACTCATTGGTTTCCGATCTGGCCTGCAGGCTATTCAATACTGAAGTGACAAACGAAAGCACTAAACTGAATAACAAGGCCCACCAGAATCCACGAACCTGGAAACCGTCAATAAGTTTATCAGTCAGGATAATAATAAACGCGTTAATAACAAGTAGGAATAATCCGAAGCTGAGAACAGTCACGGGTATCGTTAACAGTACCATGATCGGTTTTATAACCGTATTTAAAAATGCCAGTACCGCAGCTACGAGCAGCGCGGTAACGATATTATCTACTTCAACGCCGGGTAAAATATAGGATGAAATAAGTACGGCAAGAGCCGAAACGATCAGTTGTATAATGAAGTTCATAGGTTATTCTGTTTATTTAGTACTACGAAGCTTATACGATAATTTATTAGAGTTTATATCGAATAAACTTTTTTGTGGGTTTTAGTGTTTTTGTGCTTTAGTGGCAATTGGATTTTGGCCACCAAAGCACGAAAGCTCTAACTTTTTCCCATATATTTTTTTGAAATTGTATATAATAATTTGACTCTTTGTACAAATTTCACATGCTCGTTTCAAAGGTTTAAATGTCATCCAAGTAATAAACGTAGTAGTATTGCTATCCTTTGTCACTTGTCCCTTCCACTCGCCTTCCTTTTTTAAAGATAACATTACTTTTAATATGTTGGAAAGATTCATAAATTTGGTTACATAAATAATAAATCCGATGTATAAAACACTCTTTTCCCTTTCAATAGTAATAATTATAGTTGCTTCCTGTACAAAGGACAGGGGAGAAATTGAATTGACTGGCATTACAACGGATGCCAAATTGTTCGCGTATATGAAAGCGCAGACGTTTTCATATTATAAGGACGATAATGTTAATCAGATTGTCAGTACAAGTTCTGGTGCCCATAGTAATACGTATTTTCTTAAATTCAATGCTAAAGCCAAGTCTGCATTGGGAAGTGATGGGAAATTACCAACCGGAGCTTCTTTTCCTGATTCGTCTTTAGTTGTTAAGGAATTATACAATGGCGGCGCTGCACCCTGGGTTTATGCAATAATGATGAAGAACTCAAAATCGCCTTTTGCTAAAAATGGTTGGCTTTGGGCCGAAATTTTTCCCGATGGTACGCCGGCACACAGTATAACAAAGGACGCCAGTTCATGTGTGGGATGTCATACAGGTGGCAGAGATTACCTGCAGTCGTTTGATGCGCATCCTTAGGAGAAGTGTTTTTTGATTTACTCCCGTTCAATAAGTTCGTGGAAGGAGAATGGTCAATCTATCCGGCATAGCCCCTAATGTTGTTGAATCCGTTGAATCTAACATAAATATCTCCCGTTTCAATTTTTTTTGGTAAGCTGGATAGGATTTCAATCATAAAAGTTTCGTCAATCCATTTACTCACCTATGTGCTCTATTCGTGTTGTTCGGGCTGTTTTTCTTAAAAAGCTATATTAAAATGAAACCAAGGATATTTATAGGTTCGTCTACTGAAAGCTTAGGTATTGCATATGCACTCCAGGAAAACCTGCGCTATGATGCTACTGTTACCGTTTGAAATCAAGGTATTTTTAGAAACTGTTTAAAATTCATTTGATAAAAAGTATAAAGGGCATCTAAAAGGAAATCTCCTACTGAATTACTTAGTGTTGACCAAAACCCTATGTACCATGTATGAAACAAGCCTTACCGATGCCCAATGGAAAATTAT
>JACPDY010000082.1 GCA_016183775.1 Bacteroidota bacterium | reverse complement strand
CGATATTTTATCGGAGAAACCATGTGATACAACAGCAAACTTTTATTATGACGCTTATGAATATGTTCACTCATAATGCAAATGTAATGCTTTAGCTCACGCACACCCCGAGGCAGAGCCTCGAGGTATTATTTGAATAAAATTGAAAATGGCAGAACGTGGCATGAAAGCAAAAGAACTTGAAGCTATCATTGGATCAATTGGATCAAAGGGACATGTTTCATCTATCCTTTTGGGAAGAAGGGAGATAACACTGAAAATGGCGCAACGTTTAAGAGATTGTTTTCAATTGCCGGCTGGAATATTTTTTCGGACAACGTAATTGAAGTTGAAGTTGTTGGTTGATAGGTATTAGTTCAACGGCTTCAGAAAACTGAAGCCGTTTTTCATTCCACCAAGTTTGTCATCTCTCAGTCCGTTCGAGATGACAAAATAAAAAAACAAAACCCTGTCATGTCAATCCCACTTTTCGCGGAAGAGACGTCTTTTGAGCGTGGCTGGCTCCCGCACGGTCAGATGTCTCACTACGTTCGACATGACACGCCCTTGGGATGTACAAAAGAGTCCTGTCCTGAATATTCAGGACAGGACTCTTTTCCTCTGACAAATAAATGTTCTGTTATTTAACAATGTTCACCTGCTTCACAATGCGTTCCTGTGAAGTGATAATAGCCAAGTAATACGTACCTCCCGACAATGTTTGTGTATCAACCATAATTCTACTTTCGGTAGTATTATTTTTCTGCCAAACTGTTTCACCAATAATATTCACCAGTTTCATTTCTTTTACATCGCCGCTATTTACATCCACAGTAAACGAACCGGAAGCCGGGTTCGGATATACCTTAATGCCATTGCTTATACTGTATTTATTCAATCCGGTTGTAACATCTTGCTTTACGATAATAGAATCTTTACCGGCATTAAGTTGAATGATGGATTCATCCTTACTTATTGCCTTTACTTGAACAGCCTGTAGCATTAGTTTTTTGTATAGTGTTGAAGCTATTTTACCTGAAATATCATCTCTCATATAAATATTCAGGTCACCGATCTTGCCAAAGCCTGAAACATTCTGGTGATCAATGCGGGTAATGCCAACATCCATGCGACCCATTTTTCCAAAATTTTTGGTAATATATATGAGGTCAGTGCCATTGGTACCTAACCAAGATCCATTGAGCGACAAACTTAGTTTTGTAGTATCAACAATTTTAGGATCGTACGTAATACTAAAGGCTAAACCATACACTCCTGTTGCCTGATTAGTACTTGTACCAAGCATTATTGGCACTTTAATAGTTGAACCCGATAATGTTGTATCATTTGG
Organism: Bacteroidota bacterium; assembly: GCA_016183775.1. NCBI lineage: Bacteria > Pseudomonadati > Bacteroidota > Bacteroidota bacterium. The sequence goes on along the minus strand of JACPDY010000082.1, from coordinate 20,855 downwards.
AATTTTGAAAGTGAGATCAGGTAACCCATTTATGTATTCAGGCTGAACTAATTTAAGAGCGTGGGTTAAGCCATAATTTTGAATGATCGCTGATGTGTCTTTATAATCAATTTTTGCGTCACCATTACAGTCAATATGTTTGTAATTGGTTCCATTATTTAATGCATTGGACCAATCCCATGCAGCCTGACCTGTCCAATTAATTGTAGCGTTAGGTCGAATTGAATAGGTTGAACCATATCCAATGCCTATTGCAAGCATATCATTATTATCCGCTACTAAATCCCTGTTTGCATCCCCCGGCCAAACTAAATGACAGGAATCATCAAATACCAAATTAATTTTCTGGGCAATACAACCATAGGAATCTGTAACTCTTACAGTATCATTCCCTTTACCAAATCCGGTACCGATTTGGCCGGTTGCTGTACCGGCAGTTCCAAACCATGAATATAAATAAGGTGGTGCTCCGCCGCTTACATTTGCAGTTGCTGTTCCGTTATTTTTTCCGCAGGATGGGTAAACAACAGGTACTGAGGTAATGACCAATACAGGTGGTTGGGTTATCGTAACCATGGCTGTTTTAAAACATGCATTTGCGTCAGTTACTGTACAGGTATACGTTCCCACTAACAAATTTATTAAAGTCGGGGTAACTTGTCCTGTATTCCAAGAATAAGTATGTGGATACGTTCCTCCATTACCTGCTACAGTAACCGATCCATCATTACCACCATTACATATAACCTGTGTAGCCATAAACGTTACCTCGAGTACTGGCGGCTGGGTGATACAAGGAGCTGCAGCACCAAAGAGCTGTTTGCTGCATCCCATTGCATCTGTCACTGTTATGGTATAACATCCGGCTACCAGGCTCCTTGCCGTATCGCCTGTTGCACCATTTGACCAATTAAAGGTGTAAGGTTTTGTTCCTCCTGATCCTGATACAGTAGCCTCACCGTTATTACCTCCATAACAGCTAACATTTAAACGAACACCCGCGGATCCGGTTAAGGCTGGCGGTTCGGTTACGGCTATTGCTGTCGTTGAAGTACACCCATTCCCATCAGATACAGTAACAGTATATACGCCCATAGTTAAGCCTGTTATAGAGGATGTTGTATTACCTGAGGGAAACCATAAATAAGAATAACCACCTACACCTCCGTTAACTGTTGCCGATGCTGTGCCATTACTTTCTCCTTTACACAAAGCAGGAGTTGAAACGGCTGCTACAGCCACGGCTGGTGGTTCAGTGATCGTAACTGTTGTTAATAATTGGCAAGGGGTAGGTACCTGCTCATCTTGCACTAATACTGTATATGTACCTGCGGTTAAATTTGTAATAGTAGAAGTTGTGGAAGTAGTTACAGAAATCCCCCCCTTGCTCCAGCTATAAGTAAAACCTGGTACACCACCCGCCATAGTTACAGTTGCGGTTCCATTACTTGATCCCTTACATGAAGCATCAGTCTTTGTGATTACAAGACTTTTGCCTCCACATTGCGCTTTCATATTCCCCGCCGAAAAAAAAGCAAGCAGTAAAATAAACCAGAACACTAAAATGAATTGGGGGTATCCGTTTTTGGAACTGATAGCATGGTTCCTTTCGACTTTGTTTTTCATGATCATTTGATTAGTTAAATTAGTTAATTTAATTTGAGTTTCCATTATATGTTTTGTGTTTGTCATTTTATTTATGTTTTCGTTTATACATTCTTTCACGATACAAATATGAGATGACTTTGCCGGTAAATAAATAACATTTATTTGTATCTTTGGATTACAATCTATATTTATATTTTAATTAACTTATTGATTATTAATTTATTAACATATAATATCTATGTATTTTTTGGATAATTAAATTACTATAGACTGGAAGTCAATAGGTTGTGGTTAAGTAAAGAATGAGATTCTTTCCGTAATACTTAATGAAAAGCGCTCTGTGGTTCTCTGTGATTACTCCTCTGTGAAGCTCTGTGTAACAAAAAAATTACACAGAGAAAAAAAGGAGTAATCACAGAGTACCACAGAGAAAAAAATATTTTCAGAAACTAAGCATTTCGCGCAGAAAGCGTCGGACTTCAACTAACGGATGCTACCAATGAATAATTCAAAAGTAATAGATCTGATTGAAAGCCTTTCTGCTATTGAACTAAGGAGATTTGAGAAATTCCTGGCCTCGCCTTTTTTTAATACGAACCCTGCTATTGTTAAACTGTTCAACTATATAGAATCATGCCGGAGCAAGCCTGTACCGGTGGCTTCCGACAAATTGCAGGCATTTAAACTCATTTTCGGGAACGAAAAATACAATGAGCAAAAAATAAGTGACCTTATGACGTATTTAACCCGGCATATTGAAGATTTTTTGTCACACATTAATTTTGAAAGGCAGACAATGCTGAAAAAAAGTTATTTTCTAAAAGAACTGCGGGAAAGAAATAAAGACAACTATTTTGAAAGTAATATCAGAGAGTATAGGAAAAAACTGCAACGCTCACTGATCAAAGACCAGGAGTATTATTACGGATCATTTTTACTCGAAAAAGAACAAGACCACTACTTTATTATGCAGGGAATAAGAAAAGATGACAAAAGTCTGCAACACAAATCCGACAGTATTGATGTTTTCTTTTTGATCGAAAAACTGAAAAACTTATGCGAGATGATCAGCAGGAAAAATATTATTTCCGCTGAATATGAATTCCGGATGAAAGATGAGATAATGAACTATATAAGATCGGATAAAAATCATTTCGGAAACATACCTGCAATTAAAATCTACTATAATATATTACTTACACTGACAGAAAGTGAGAATGAAACTCATTTTAAAAATTTAAAAAAAGTATTATCAGAAAATTTTAATTTTTTCACCAGGGAGGAAGCGGGCCAGATGTATGGATACGCCCAGAACTATTGTATTAAGAAGATCAATAGTGGCAGGCAGGAATATCATAGTGAGCTGTTTGATCTTTATGAATCACTCCTGAAAACCAAGATCATTTTTGAAGATAAATATCTGTCGCAGTCGGACTATAAAAATATTGTATCGATCGGACTTCGCCTTGAAAAATTTGAATGGACTAAAACATTCATCGAACAATATAAAAACAGTATCGCTCCTGAATTTCGCGAAAACGCATACGAATATAACCTGGCTTCCTACTATTACAGTAAACATGATTATAAAAATGCCCTTAAGCTTTTACAAAAAGTGGAGTTTACCGACGTGTTTTATCATTTGGGTGCGAAATCAATGCTGCTTAAAATGTATTATGAACTGGAAGAGGTGGAACCTTTTTACTCAGGTATTGACGCGTTCAAAGTTTATCTCGGAAGAAACAAACAAATATCACCTGATCAACGTCTGTCTCATAAAAATCTTGTTACACTAACCAAAAAAGCATTTGATATTAGGATCAGGGGAACATCATCAAAAAATTATCAAAAGGCAATTGAAACATTAAAACACAAGATCAATACGAAAAAAAATATTGCTAATCTCCAATGGCTAAAAGAACGAATCGAAGAATTATAATATCTGCTGCATACATCATAAAATCATGGCTTATCACAACACATCATATTAAAAATCAGGTGTTTATAAGCATCTGACAATCAGATATATAAACATTTTATTTTTTAATGCCCAAAGTTGTAACCTTTCCTTAAGGGCGTGCGTTAAAGTATATATATTTTAAACACACTCCCCTATGAGACAGCTCAAGATAGCCAAACAGGTAACCAATCGTGAAACCGCTTCCTTAGATAAATATTTACAGGAGATCGGTAAAGTGGATTTAATAACAGCTGAGGAAGAAGTTGAACTGGCACGGAAAATACGGACCGGTGATCAGCTCGCATTGGATCGCCTGACAAAAGCGAATCTTCGATTTGTCGTTTCTGTTTCCAAACAATATCAAAACCAGGGACTGAGTTTGCCCGATCTCATTAACGAGGGCAACCTGGGGCTGATCAAAGCCGCTCAGCGTTTTGATGAGACACGTGGTTTTAAATTTATCTCGTATGCCGTATGGTGGATACGTCAATCCATTCTTCAGGCCCTAGCCGAGCAATCACGTATTGTACGTTTGCCGCTGAACAAGATCGGCGCCATTAATAAAATAAACAAAGCTTTTTCGAAATTAGAACAGGAATATGAACGCGAACCCACAGCCGATGAAATAGCAACCATACTTGATGTAACCGAATACGATGTAAAAGAATCCATGCGCCATTCAGGCCGCCATGTTTCAATGGACGCGCCTTTAAGTGTAACGGATGACAATGCCGGCAACTTATATGACGTATATTCCAGCGATGATGGAGAAAGTACGGAAGGTGCTTTATTAAGCGAATCATTACGCAGGGAGATAGAACGGGCACTGCATACTTTAACCCCGCGTGAAGCCGATGTTGTTCGTTTATACTTCGGTTTGAATGGCGAAAATGCCATGACCCTTGAAGAGATCGGCGAAAAATTCGAGCTCACTCGTGAACGCGTGCGCCAAATTAAGGAAAAAGGAATTCGCAGACTTAAACACACTTCACGAAGCAAAATCTTAAAAACATACCTTGGCTAAAAAACAATACTATCTCAGAAGATACGGTGAAAAGAGGAGCATTTCGTTCCTCTTTTTTATTTACTTTTGGGCAAGGGATTTGAGACGTGAGACAAAATGTGGAATCGTAAGATTAAACTCAATACATTAAACCTGAAACTTGAAACCAACTTATGTCCCATTTAGTAGCTCCTTCTATCCTCTCCGCCGATTTTGGTAACCTGCAGCGCGATTGCGAAATGATCAATAACAGCAGCGCTGATTGGTTCCATGTTGATGTAATGGATGGGGTTTTTGTTCCAAATATATCTTTTGGATTTCCTGTTATTAAAACGATCCAAAAACATGCTAAAAAACCGCTTGATGTACATTTAATGATCGTTGATCCCGATCGCTACCTGCAGGCATTTAAAGATGTGGGCGCAAATGTGTTAACCGTTCATATTGAAGCTTCTAAACATTTACACAGAACAATTGATGCCATCAAAAACCTTGGCATGAAGGCGGGAGTGGCGATTAACCCGCATACCTCCGCCTCTTTACTGATAGATACCATCGCCGATATTGATCTTGTTTGTGTAATGAGCGTGAACCCGGGTTTTGGAGGACAAAAATTTATTGAGAACACTTTCAGCAAGGTACACCAGCTTCGGGACATGATCGTAAGCAAAAAATCAAAAGCCCTTATTGAAATTGATGGAGGTGTGGATCTGAATAATTACACCAAACTGGTAAATGCAGGGGCTGATGTCTTGGTAGCCGGTAATACTGTGTTTGGTTCTGGTGATCCGGTTGGTACAATTGAAAAACTGAAGAAAATTTAATTTCCCCGCTTAGGGGAAAAATTGATAAAGGAAATTAATTTTTCACCCTATTCAAACTCATCGCCTTCAACATCCAGTTAGGCAGCGGCTTTTCGGGATTTCTTTTACGCAAATCAAGATACCAGCCGATCTTTTTAAGAATGGGTATCTTATGCGTTTCAACAAATTCTATAAGGGTTCCGTCCGGATCTTCAATATAACTGAAACGACCTGCTGCCTCACCCATATCAAAACTATTGGCGCTGTCAACCGTAAACGGATGGCCTGATGCAACGCATTGTTTCTGTATCTCATCCATGCCATATACATCAAAACACAAATGAATGTAACCTAAGTCGCCCCAAAAACGATTTTCAAATATTTTACGGGGACTCCGATCGTATACCTTTATCAACTCGATTTTACTGCTTCCTAATAATTTACTGAAGCTTCCCGCACGGGGCTGTTTATGTCCAAGCAACACCCTTCGCGCTTTATTTGTTCCCGATGGCATAGTTGCAAGATCATTGAAAACGTCTTCTTCATCATAGATCACAGAATCATACCCTAATATCTCTGAATAGAATTTTTTTGACCGCTCTATATCACTTACGCCTATCATACATCCTGAAGGTCCGCCGGTAATCTGTTTACCATTTCCAAACCAGTCCTCACCGTCAACAATATCAAATATATTTCCAAAAGGATCTCTTATAAAAAAATGTTCCCTGCCTCCGGGTGCCGTTACAATATTGCTTACAAGATTCAACTTTTTTGATCTAAAACTCTCATGTGTTTCTTTTACATTACTTGTCTTTATGCGCGGGCAAAAAATTCCATAATCACCCAGCTGTATCTCAAAAGCTGCAGGTTGAGGGGTTCGGCTGGTGTATTGCCATATCTCAAAACCACCGCCGCCCTTCATATTGATGGCAAGTATTGCATGCCGTTTGTGCGACTTACCTCCTGTATATGGTAACATAAGTCCGGCTTCCGCTGCTTCTTCAAAAACCGGTATATCCATACCAAAATTTTGCCGGTACCACTTAAATGCCTCCTTCACATCAGGAACCCCTATCCCTATTTGTTGTATGCCTGCAATTACTTTTTTCATAAACTATATTATCGTCAATTCGAGAATCACTTTTTAACCGGACTTTTCTTTTCCTTGTATTTCTTTGAATAGTCATCCCACTTTTCGGTTTTATAAGCATTACTGCCATAAAACCGCAAAACGGGATCGAGTGTAGACGGAGACACGTATTGCGTAACAAGGTCCAAACCCTGTAAATTTTCATCCATAACAACTATTGATGGAAGAGCAAGGTTGTTTTTTACCAGTGCCATTGCCAGCTGATGAAATGGTGTACCATCAGAGCCATTGTTCATGTATACGGCTCCATTAAACGTAATTGTATCCTTACTTTCCGCATTTAGATCAACCAAATAAAAATTCTTATTGATGTAATCAACATTCAGGGAATCGCTGAATGTTGTTTTATTCATTACCCTGCAGCCATTGCACCAATTGGTGTATATATCAATGAGCAATTTCCTCGGCTGCTTTTTATTGAGTGCTAAGGCCTGGTTGAAACTGTACCATTTCAACTCGGTTTTAGCCTTGGTGGTATCATAAAAAGCTTTTTCAAAATTTTTCCGGAATTCTTCGTATGGCGCAGTCCTGAAAATATTTTCAAGCGTATATACAAGGATGGGTTCTAGCTTCTTGGTATCCAGGTATCCTTGTGAATTCAGTACAAAATTTACAGCGTAATTTGCAAATATGGTAGAAGGGTACATCAACTGGCCGCCCAGCAACTTAACCGCCAATTGGTGGGTCGACTTAGCTGTAGTACCCGGATTAAAATATTTAGTACCGAGGTACTCGATAGTGTCTTTTGTTTCGGCATCAAATTTAACGGGATAGAACCAGGTATTGATATAGTTAGCAATATCAGGAGTTGAATATGTAGTTTTCATCATGTGCTTACACCACCCGCACCAGCCGGTGTAAACGTCAATCACAAAAGGTTTAGGCTGCTTTTTATTGAGTTCGAATGCCTCTTTAAATGTTAACCATTTTACAAGGCTCGGCGGTTCTTCTGAAACCGAATGCTGTGCAGAAAGCACAATGGGATTAAAACAAACAATTAAACCGAGTATATGATTTCTTAAAAAGCGCATCTACATAAAGTTACAAGATTTCTGTAAAAAACATAAAGGGCCTCCTACTCTACCTTCTGCCTGCGGATAAGCGTATAAAATAATTTCGGAAAAAAACGCTTTATCCATATTGTCTTCAGCTCACTTCCACCAATAAACACTTCCACTTTGTTCTTTTTTACCGCATCCAGTATCTGTGCGGCACATAGATCTGCCGGCAAACCATTCTCCTGGCTGGGATCCATTTTATTGTGCTTTTCCCCCTTTTCAGTGATCGCGTTAACGGAAATATTGGTTTTTATTTTTCCGGGACAAACTATTGTGACACCAATATTGTCGTTAAACACCTCCATGCGCAATGATTCAAAAAAACCATGCAATGCATGTTTGGAAGCCGAATAGGCTGATCGCAGGAAGAAACCAAATTTCCCTGAAATACTGCTTATGACAATAAAATGACCACTTTTTTGCTGAAGCATATACGGAAGTACGCCCTTGGTTAACGCAATAGCGCTAAAATAATTCACCTCCATTATCTTACGGTCAATATCCACGGGGGTGTCTTTCACAAATGAACGTTGACTTATACCGCCATTATTCACCAATACATCAATTGATCCGAATTTATTTACTACTTGGTCTACCAGGCTTTTCTCACCTGACATTTCCGACAGGTCAAAAGGTAAAACGAGGCAATTGCTATCATTAAGCCCGCATTGTAATTTAACCCGTTCAAGCTCTTCTTTTCTGCGGGATGACAAAACCAGTTTGGCTCCCTCTTTAGCAAAAGCCATTGTCAAAGCTTCACCAATGCCTGATGAAGCTCCTGTTATCCAAACTACTTTATTGTTAAATGTATGCACCTGAAACAAAGTTAAATGATATTTCCGGATGTAAGTTATACCATCTACTATTAGAGAACAACATGAAGAATGATACTTGTGGAGAGAGAAAAAATGTTCAAATTTAGACTAATATATATCCACCATCGATATTAACTTTGCAAGATGATAAAACGAAGCCTATACAGTATTTTTACGTTACTTATTTTTATTGCATTTGCCTGCAATTCTTCCAAACCAGAAGTTACTATCCCTGCCAATATAGTAAGCAAAGATTCAATGGTGGACATTTTAGTGGATGTACATATACTGGAAGCTACTATTGACCTGGGTATTATGAAAAGCGAAGTTGATCTAAAGCAGGCCGATAAATATTATCCCATATTTAAAAAGCATAATATTACATGCCAGGAATATGATAAGAGCCTGCTTTTTTACACTTCTCACCCCGAGCTGCTCAACCAGATATATGATAATGTAATTGCGGGGTTGAGCAGGAAACAGGCTGAATTAAATAAACATTAATTTTTTGTATCAAGTAGAAATAAACGGCACGTTTCGCGGATCGATTCCTCAATGGGAATGAAATTATACTTTAGAGCAGTTCTCACTTTATCATTCGAATAATTTTTCTTTTTATGCGCAGCCCTGGACGTTTCCTTTGTTATTAAAGGGCTATAACTACTGATTGAACTTTTAAGTTTTTCCACCCTCCACGCAATGTCGCTCAGCACCACACCTGCTTTTATAAACGGTATTCGCTTTTTAAAACAAGTGCATGCTAACTCAAAGTATTGCCTGAATCCGATGTTTTCAGATGAAACAATAAATCGCTGGTTGCTTATCTTACTTTCCATTAGCTTTAGCATAATACTTGCAACATCCCGCACATCAACAAAACCCGTAACACCATCAGTATAAAACAATAATCCCTTATAGGCGGTCCTGGACATTTTAGTTCCTACACCACCCCAATCACCCGGGCCAATAATTACAGACGGGTTTACCACAACAACATTCAGGCCTTCCTCAGCGGCACGCCACACTTCACGTTCGGCTCCATACTTACTGATAGAATAAATGCTGTTCTCCGGCGAAGACTTCCAATATGTTTCCTCTGTAATACTACTTTCACTTGTACCAATAGCCGCAATTGAACTCACATGGCAAAATTTTTTGATACCCTTTTCAATCGCGGCATTCACCATGTTAGTGGTGCCGTCAATATTCCCCCTTAAAATAGCCTGTGCATCTTTTGGATCAAATGAAACAATGGCGGCGCAGTGATACACTTCATCAATCCCGTCCATCGCTTCTAACAAGCCATATATGTCTTCAAGGTCACCATCAACCCATTCCACCTTTGAAAACAGTTGTTTCGCTTCGGAAGTATAATAGCTGAACGTTTTGATCACTTGCGGCAAATTACTGCCCGGTCGTTTCAACGCTCTGACCTGCTTGCCTGACTTTAACAAGTCATATAGCACATGAGCACCTAATAAACCTGTTCCACCTGTTACAAATACCATTTCTACGAATTACGAATTTGTACGAATTTAATCAATCGTTTTTACATTCGTAATTCATAAATTTGTCCTTATTCCTAATTCGTAGTACTTTCGCCATCAATCATGATTAAAAACTTCATTAAGGAACTCAAATGGCGCGGTATGCTCCACGACTGTGTACCCGGAACCGAAGAACAGCTTACCAAAGAAATGACAACAGGGTACATTGGCTTTGACCCTACCGCTGATTCATTAGGTGTAGGAAATCTGGTACAAATCATGACGCTGCTTCATTTTCAGCGTGCGGGACATAAGCCCATCGCCCTTGTCGGCGGTGCTACAGGAATGGTAGGGGACCCATCAGGTAAAAGCCAGGAACGTAATTTTTTAAGTGAAGAAGCCTTGCAACACAACCTGAATTGCCAGAAAAAACAGCTCGAAAAATTTCTTGATTTTAAGAGCGGCCCGAATTCGGCTGAGATTGTGAATAACTATGATTGGTTCAAAAATTTTACATTCCTTGAATTTATACGTGATGTGGGAAAGCATATTACCATCAATTACATGATGGCCAAAGACTCCGTTCAAAAACGAATGGAAACTGGTATGTCCTTTACAGAGTTCTCCTACCAGCTGGTTCAGGGTTATGATTTTTATTATTTGTGGAAACACAAAGGCGTGAAACTCCAGATGGGCGGCTCCGACCAGTGGGGAAATATAGTTACGGGAACGGAATTAATAAGGCGTAAAGATAGCGGTGAAGCCTTCGCGCTGACAACTCCCTTAATTAAAAAAGCCGATGGTACTAAGTTTGGCAAAACCGAAAGCGGCAACATCTGGCTTGATGGAAAACGAACATCACCTTACCTGTTTTACCAGTTCTGGCTAAATGCTTCCGATGAAGATTCAAAAAATTATATCCGCATATTTACCCTGATGACTCAGACTGAAATAGAAACCCTGGAAGCTGAGCACGTCAAGGCTCCTAACATACGTGTATTGCAAAAAGCGCTGGCAAAAGACATTACCATACGTGTGCATTCTGAAGCCGACTACAATGCCGCCGTTGAAGCTTCGGAAATATTATTTGGCAAAGGAACCACCGAAAGCCTGGTAAAACTTTCTGAAAATGATTTCTTATCAGTGTTTGAAGGTGTGCCCCAGGTAAATATCCCAAAAGCTGATCTGGATCAGGGCATTAATATTATCGATTTCCTGTCGGATAAAACGCAGATATTTTCTTCAAAAGGCGAAGCGCGTAAAATGCTCCAGGGTGGCGGCATAGCCATCAACAAAAACAAAGTTGAAAATATTGCTTATACAGTAACTGCTAAAGAATTACTAAATGGAAAATACATTTTGGCGCAAAAGGGAAAGAAAAATTATTTTGTGGTTAAAGCTGAGTAATATCAGTTTGGGAAAGCATCGCCCTTCCTGGACAACCTGCTGAACAACTCCTCCAGCCCATCCAAAATCTTCTTAAGGACATCGAAATACAACGTGATTGCCATTACCAACGACATCAACCAGATCACGCATATATTCACCCAATACGTATCGTAATAATTACCAATGAACTTTTTGCGTGGAGCGAAGAAATGCGCACGTGCGAAGTTAGATGCAGGATCAAGGAATACCGGGTCAGCACGCTGTATCAATTCACCGTCTTTCTCCAGGATTTTATCTAACTCATTATGGTTGGTTACCAGGTTGATCAGTGATTCATTCTCATAATCATTCTTACTTTGCATAAACTCCTCCTTATTGGCATTGTTCAATTTGGAAACAAGCTGATCACCCTGGTTGCTGGCATTATTATACCTGCGTATATAATAGGTATTGAGCCGGCTCAGGTAATCACGTAACCTGACAATAGTTGCAGCATCAAATTTATCGACAGTCAATTGCTCCAAACCTTTAAGCTGAACAGGGTGCGTAATAACACTTTCCTTTTTTATCTCATTCGCAATAAGCATAATATCTTCTTCAAACTCATGCTTGCTTGCAGCAGCTTTTGTTTTCAGGTTGGTTTCACAGCGATCAACCTTAGCCCGTATTTTCGGTATCCAATAGTTCTTTTTGAAATCAGCAATACTCTTTGCTTTATCGTACTTGTAAAAATTACGCTCGAATTTATTTGTTTTGAACTGGTTAACTGCTAATGCTTCAAAGGCCCAACGTGATGCCATTATTTCACCTGTAAAGGGCACTGTGCTTTGCGATGTAATTGCAGGATTAAGTTTGTCGAACTTAACGATCACACCGCTCAGCAACAACTGCGGAATGATGAGAAAAGGGATAAGGATATAGATGGTGACGGCAGAGTTGAAGCTGGCGGAAATATTAAGACCAAGCATATTGGCAAAACACGAAGTAGTGAACAACACCATGAAATAATCCAAGTGCATTCCCTTTATTTCAAGTACAAAATTACCCACAAATACAAACATGGTTGTTTGAATTGCCGACAACAGGAACATGATTGAAATTTTAGAGAAGAGGTAACTGATCCGGCTAAGATTAAGGAACGACTCGCGTTTTAATATTTTACGGTCACGGATGATCTCCTCGGCACTTACTGTTAAACCTATAAATAGGGCCACCACAACCGACATAAATAAATAAGCCGGCATATTTTCATTGTCACGGAAAATATAGCCAATTTTATTTGAAATGTCGGTATTGTAAAACTTTACCAGGTAGGCCAATATAAAAGCCAGCAAAGGCGACTCGATCAGGTTGATCGCTAGGTATTGCTTATTGGTGAGCTTTGATAAGATATCGCGCGTAATAAACACTTTGAACTGTTTGAATTTTGACGGTATCTTAAGCGTGCTTTCCGGCAGAGCTGTATGAGCCTCTGCGACAGGTATTTTACTTTCTATACGCTCAACATAAAATTTATTCCATTCGGTTGGTGACACTTTACGGTTATGCGTAAGGTTACCATACTCATCCAACACTTTTGATTCAATAATGTTAAATATCAATTCGGGATTAACATTACCACATGTTATACACTCACTCTCGTTACTGTTAACATGGTTAATTATTGTTTTAAAATAAATAACACCATCAACCGGGTTGCCGTAATAAATAGGATAGCCGCCGACATCAAGTATCATCAGCTTGTCAAACATCTTAAAAATATCGGATGATGGCTGGTGAATAACCACGAAAACAAGTTTCCCTTTTAATGCCAATTCTTTTAAAAGGTCCATAATGTTTTCTGAATCCCGTGATGAAAGTCCGGAAGTAGGCTCATCAACAAAGAGCACCGCAGGCTCACGGATAAGCTCCAGCGCTATATTCAGACGCTTACGCTGCCCTCCGCTTATTGTTTTTTCAAGCGGGCTGCCGACCTTCAAATCACGGGTTTCGAACAGGCCAAGATCCGTCAACAACTCACCAACCATTCTCGTGATCTGCTCATCAGGCATATTGCCAAAACAAAGTTTGGCGTTATAGAATAAATTCTGAGCTACTGTTAACTCTTCAATCAATAAATCATCCTGTGATACGTGTCCGATAACACCTTCGATCTTATCCTTCTCCGTATGAATATTTATGCCATTTATGAAAACTCCGCCATCGCTTGGCACTTCGTTGCTGTTAAGTACATTCAGCAGGGTTGATTTACCCGCACCGCTGCCACCCATAATGATCTTGGCTTTACTTTTATCGCTCAGGAAGGAGCTGATAATATCACTGTAATAAATTGGTTTAACCTTCGAGCTGCGGATAGAAGAACCGTGTGTTAAAATATAAACGGTTTCGTTCTTGATACCCTGTCCGTTCAGGTTCAACTCGCTTGTGCCAAAATAACGAAGCGCATACATACTTACACTTGGAATACGCAATATCCGGAGCTCCCCGGTTATTCCATCGGAATAAATATGACGCGTGTGTTTGAATTTGCTCTCAGCTTCATTATTAACCACCAGTATTTCAGGAGCATCCAGCTTCTCATCTTCTGTAGACTGCACAAAACTCATACAGCTCTTGTACTCCGCCGGTTCAATGTTAAAAGTCTCCGCAACTGTATTAACAAACTCCAGTTCCTGCGGACTGATCTCATCGTTTGAATTAATAAATTCAATTAAACGAATGAGCACAACCACCTTTTGCGTTTGCGTAAGCTCGGCATTGATCTGGGTACATATCTAAGAGATGTTCTTTTGGCAGAGCCGTCTTTTCTTTTTGCAACCTGGTGATGCGATTCAAGGAACTCATCAAATAGAGCAAGATATTGATCGACCAACTCCTGGTTAAGCTGCTGTTTGAGGAAGGACTGAACAATATCACGACCGGTGTTATTCACACCATCAACCCTTGCAATAATTGCAAAGAGCTGCATAAGAGCTTTGAGTATCCGTTCACTCATAGTGTTAAGGCATACGCCTTAAAATAAAATAGACATTAATACGGGTTGTATAATGCCTATTTGAAGATGGTTTAAAACTAATTACTGCTTAAATCCAATCAAAACAACTGCACAACCGGAACCCTGGCTTTCGCTGCCCAGGCGTGCTTCAATGATACAATCAAGTGTTGAATTCACTTTGAAATCCCAGTACGGAGAATTTTTATAATCGCTGTTGGTAAAGATCAGGTTGCGGTCGTTGTCGAATACCGAGAAAACCAGGTTTCCATCACCTAACCCGCTGCAGGCAACTACCCTGTAAATGGTTCCTCCGTAAAAGGTTGTATGAAATTCTGCAGTTTCATCACTATTCAATAAAAGCGCACGGTACTCCTGTCCATCCGACAAAAACTGACGGGCCATGTGCTTGGCGCAGGCATTTGCAATTGTATCGCATTGAGCATAGGAAAATTGAGAAGTAAGGGCGAGTGCGGCAAACAGGAATAAAGATTTAAGTAATTTTTTCATTTGCATTTGTTTTTTATTACCAGTTGTCAAATGGAATACACCATACCTGCCGGCAGGCAGGTTCATTTTCGGTTTACTCACCTTTTTGTTTTTTATTTCAAAGGTGCTCATGATTACTTCGCAATTGTAAACCAGCGGTTTATGGCTATTTCATCGCAATTTTATTTTAATTTAATTATCATCAACAATTATTAAACAGCTGAACCACAGATCATGGTTCTGATAGCCAGTATTTTTTCTGAAATGGTTTTGATATGCTCGGCTGATATTTTCACTTCCGAAGCACTTGTAATGGTTGTTATTTTTTTCTCAACGTCAACAGTCGGTTTCTGGTAAGTATATTTAAACTCAATGCTGTCAAAGGCAGTGGAAAGTTCTTTAATCTTCGCGATCAGGTCGGCATAATCCTTATCAGCGGCGTATGGAGTAAGCAACTTAATTATACTCTGGATGGTGGTTTTTTGTTCACCTATCCTGCGTTTAATTTCTTCGTTATCCTTCGCTTTTAAAACATTGGTAACAAAGTGCATGGTCTCAATCCATCCACCCGTCAGTACTAACCCGCTTATATCGTTCTGCTTATTATTCTTCAGATAGGAGTCGCTTTGTCTGTAAGCAACTGATACAAGACTCAACAACGAATCTTTTTTACCGAAGTTAGCCTGGAAACGGGTCATCAACGCCGGATTAAAAGCGCTGGAAACACCAAGATCATCACCCAGTTTTCTTACCGTATTCATGTATGCCAGCGCATCCTGTGTCTGATCATACATGGTTACATATCCCAGATCGGCTCCATAAACACCAAGATTAAGTGCCTTTAGAAATTTCGTTGAATAACCGGTTAACTTACTGGTTGGGTTAAGCATTTCCTTATTAAAAGGGAGGCCCACTTTATTGATCAAAAAGGCGGTCTGAATCGGGGAAGGAATACTGATAATTTCCCCATTAATATTAAGCAGGGCTGTTGTAGCGGTATCACTGTCCTGCAATTCATCCGGATCGCTACCTTCATTTTTTCCGGAACCACAACCAAGTGATAGCAACGAAATGGCAGCCAGCGACAAAAACCCCTGTCTGATTGATATAAATTTAAACATCATTTGTTTGTAATTTGATTATTTAAAATGCTTTGCAAGATAAAAAATAATTCGATTGCCAAAAGTAATAATTTTTATGATAAATGAGTATTCCGGAACGTTTTATGAGCGATTTAGGGCTGAAGTATCCATGTAATGAGGTATTGAGCCTAAAAAATTGTTGCAAAAAACCGCAATAATGAATTAAATGCTGATTTATGTTGCCGGTTATTCGTTGTTAGTTTATTGGACAACAGACAACATTTAATAGACAACTAACAACCAATAACTAAACAAGTAATCTATACATTTGCAGTATGCAAAGTTCAAAAACACCTTCAGCCGGAACTGATTTCGAAATGGTAGCAACCACCTTATTCGGATTGGAAGATGTACTTCTCAAAGAATTACAGAAGCTTGGCGCGCGTGATCTGAAGCCAATGAAACGTGCTGTGAGTTTTGTCGGTGACAAAGGCTTTATGTACAAGGCTAATTATTGGCTGCGCACCGCTTTACGTGTATTAAAACCCATCGCTTCATTCACCGTTTCTGATGATAAAAACCTTTATGACCGGGTTAAAACGATCGAATGGAAAAAGTACCTTACTGAAAATGACCTTCTCGCGGTAAGCACTTCATTGAGCACCGACATCTTTAATCATACACAATACATTTCTCAAAAAACAAAAGACGCTATTGTTGATCAGTTCAGGGAACAAACCGGCAAACGCCCTTCCGTTGACCTGGATAACCCAACCGTACGTATTCATGTGCACGTAGAAGGAAATGTTTGTACCATTTCACTCGACAGTTCAGGCCAGCCTTTGTTTAAAAGAGGATACAGAACAGAAGTTAACCTTGCTCCCCTGAATGAATCGCTGGCGGCAGGAATGATCCTACTTAGTGGCTGGGAACCCCACCGCGTGTTCATTGACCCAATGTGCGGAGCAGGAACACTTTGCATTGAAGCGGCACTTATCGCCTGTAATATTCCTCCAGGCTATTTCAGGGATAGCTTCGGCTTCCAGAAGTGGAACGATTATGATATGAATCTGTTTAATACGATCACCGAAAGCGCATTAAACAAATTTAACAACAGAGACTTCAGGATCTTTGGTTCGGATATTTCAGAAACTGTTGTCCGCAAGGCAAAACAAAACGTACTGCAGGCAAAAATGGAAGATGTAATTAAAATTTCGACATCACGATTTGAAGACTTTAGCCCGCCGGAAGGCGGCGGTATTGTAATATTTAACCCCCCGTATGGTGAACGGCTGAACCAAACGGATGTAAACGTGTTGTACAAATCGATCGGCGACACCTTAAAGAAAAAATATGCCGGTTACACAGCCTGGATAATCAGCTCAAACAGGGAAGCCGTTAACCAGATCGGACTTCATGCCACACGAAAAATTTCATTGTTCAACGGATCGTTGGAATGTAAGTTTTTACGATATGAGATGTATTCGGGAACGAAGAAGAGAATAGGCATCAACGAATAACGAATAAAAAACAAAATGTACTAATGTGAAACTGAACGCCTCGCAACTCTATTCGCAAATTCGTTTTTTATTCGTTATTCGTTGATAGCACTCAACTCCAATATCCTGTCAAACTCTTCTTTTCGCAATGGCATTACAGATAAGCGCCCCTGGCGCACGAGATAAATATTTTGAAGCAATTTATCCGCCTTTATTTCAGCAAGTGTTACCGGACGTTTTAATGTTTTGTAGGGTTCCAGATCAACAACACTCCAGTCTTCTTTTGTTGTAGGATCCTGGTAAGCTTCTTTCATCACCTTCGCGATCCCGACAATGCAGAGGCCTTCGTTACTATGATAAAAATAAACAAAGTCACCCTTTTTCATGGCACGCAGGTTCAAACGCGCGGCATAATTACGCACACCATCCCATACTGCCTTTTTATCCTTTAAAAATTTCTCCCAGGAATACGTTGAAGGTTCTGATTTTACGAGCCAGTGGTTCATGTTGTTAGTATTGGTTGTTAGTTATTGGTTGTTTGTTCGTTATTGATTCAGCCCTACAACAGACAACCAGCAACTAACAACTCTTTTCTTCAATGCAATATCTTATATACAAGTTCCTTCAGCAATTCCCCTCCTCCCACACTTACATTATTTACACCTTTTGATTTTAAGTCATAATCCCGCAGATCACTTATTATTGCTTTTAATTTTAACGGGGGATACAACTTTGCTGCTTTTTCATAATCAATCAGAAAAAATGGGTGAACCCCCAATGCACCAGCAGCGATGGCTTTCGACTTATCAGGCAAAAAATGATAGGTTAAAAGTTTGCTAAAATAGCCGTAGAGTGTAGAAATAGAAACAACAAGCGGATGATCCTTATCATTCGCGGCAAAATAATTAACAATTCGATTCGCCTTTAGCACATCCTTTTTACCCAGTGCATTTTGCAGTTCAAAGGTGTTATAGTCCTTGCTTATCCCTATATTGGTCTGGATCTGCTCAATTGTGATCTCCGACTTTTCGGGCAAACTGATCATCAATTTCTCCAGCTCATTTGTAATCCGGCTCAGGTCAGTTCCCAAATATTCGGCAAGCATTACGGCGGCCGGAGGATTAATGGAATAACTTTTGCTTTTTAAATAACTGCCGATCCAATCGGGCACCTTATTGTCGTAAAGTTTTTTTGATTCAAATACCACAGCGCGTTTCGCGATATTTTTACCAAGAGCCGTACGCATGTCAAGTTTCTTATACTTATAACAGATCACCAGCAGCGTTGACTTTTGAGGGTTTTCGATATAGGCCAGGAAGGGGTGTTTGTGTTTGGCATCATCACCTTTTTCACGTCCAACCAGGTCACGGATATTCTGCGCTTCTTTAACAATTACAACCTGCAGATCACTCATCATCGGGAAACGCTTGGCGGCACTTATCACACTCAGTATATCAACGTCACGCCCGTACAAAACAGATTGATTGAACTCCTTTTCACCTTCATCAAGTATATTCTTTTCAATGTGATCCGAAATAGCATCAATAAAATAAGGCTCCTCCCCCATCAAAAAATAAACAGGGTGATATATCTTCTTTTTCAAGTCGGTCATGATCTGCTGAAACTCCATATTCATGTTTCGAAAGTACAAAGCGTATTTGAACTGACAGTAACAAAATAATATTTATTGATAAATATTATTTCTGAAAAAATATAGTAGCTTCACCAATGTATTAATACCGATCCGTTTGCATAAACTAAACTTACCTATATGCCAGTTCAGGTTCCAGAATAAGGATGGGAATGTGGAAATATTCGATGTTGTCCGCAAGAAATTTATTGTTCTCACCCCCGAAGAATGGGTACGGCAGCATTTCATTCATTACCTGATCAACCAAAAGGGGTTCCCTCCTTCTCTGATACAACTCGAAAAGCCCTTAAATTATAACCAGCTTGAAAAACGAAGCGATATAGTGGTATATGATAAAGCTGCGAATCCTGTTGTCCTTGTTGAATGCAAATCCCCGCAAATCAGCATAATACAGGATGCCTTTGACCAGATAGCTCGTTATAACTTTTCACTGAAAGTTAAGTATCTGATCGTGACAAACGGAATTAACCATTTTTGCTGCAAAATGGACTATGAAACCATTTCCTATAGTTTTATTCCACAAATACCCCTGTATAAGGAATTATAACCTGTTCGTATTTTTAGCTTAATCGTATTTCAAAATTCTCAATCATAGCATCTCCTTTAATTCCGGACTAACAAATTTATCAAATATCAATATCCTTTTGCCCGTTTTTAATATAAACCGAGCTTGCTTTTTATATTTATATATGCTATCTTCATTAAATAAACAATGTCATTGTGTTAAATTCTTAAAATCATAACTAAATGGATAAACACTACCAATTTGCTATAGCCACAGCCTTTGCTGGAATGTTAATATTTACAGGTGTTACTGCCCAGTATAACATTAAATCAACGACACCCCGTTTTGAACTTCCTGCCAACACCCGTGATGGTGAACATCACATGAACAAAACGATCATTTTTAAAATGAAACCCCAATACCGTTCTTTATGTTCAATTGAGGACGTTAATTATCCTCCATTAAAAGCGCTTATGCAGCAAATGGGCGTTCAATCGTTCGGTAAAATATATCCGCATGAAGAGCCGCCGGTCAGACCATATAACGGACGCGGTGAAAAACTGGTCGATTTGTCATTAATGTATGAGTACACCTACACTGCCGATCTTACAGTGCAACAGGGAATGGATAAAGTAGCGTCATTAGGTGCTTTTGAATACGTTGAACCTCACGTTATCCCTAAATTATCGTATACTGTAAATGACCCTTCCGTTGCCAGCCTGCAATATCATATTGCAAAGATCAGCGCCCCTCAGGCCTGGGACATCTCTAAAGGTGACACAAATGTTGTTGTTGGCATTGTTGATACCGGAACAGAACCCACACACAATGATCTGAAAAACAATATAAAATATAATTATGCTGATAAAATTGACGGGATTGATAATGACGCAGACGGCTATATCGATAATTTCAGAGGATGGGATACAGGGATGGGTGATAATGACCCTACCTGGCAGGGCGATGGACATGGCGTGCATTGCAGCGGTATTTCCTCGGCTTCAACCGACAATAGCCTCGGTGTTGCAGGAGTTGGTTTTAAATGCAAATTCATGGGTGTAAAAGCCGCTAATGCATCCGGATCACTGGTAGCGTCTTACACAGGTGTTCAATATGCGGCGGCCCATGGCTGCAAGGTCATCAGCTGCTCATGGGGTTCTCCTACAAGTGGTCAGTATGGACAGGACATTGTTAATTACGCAACTTTCAATCAAAATGCTTTGGTTGTGGCTGCTGCGGGGAATTCCGGAGATGAGACATTGGAGTATCCCGGCTATTATCAGAATGTATTGGGAGTGGCTTCAACTGATGCTGCCGATAAAAAATCGGGGTTCTCGAGTTATAATTATCGTGTCCGGATC
>JACPDY010000081.1 GCA_016183775.1 Bacteroidota bacterium | reverse complement strand
CGAAATATTACAAATTTTGAGCATAAGCATTTTTGACAAAACGCCCATTCCGCAACTGTTTGCAACCTCAATAAAACAAAATTTCAAAGAACTAAATCGTAATCAATTGAATATCTTTGAGTAATATCAAAATACTACTGATATTTTTTAAATATTTAATAATTCGTTATAAACTTCTTTCAATCGTTCCCGCAGATGAAGTACGGCATACCTTTTTCTTGAAATAAGTGTATTCACGGGTTCTCCCGTCAACTCGGCAATTTGCTTAAAACTCATTTGTTCCATTTCCTGCATTACAAAAACATCGCGCTGTTCCTGCGGCAATTCTTTCAGCGATTCATCCAGCGTATTAAGTATGACCTTTCGTAAATAAGCCGCTTCGGGCCCTTCCGATGCATCGGGTAAGTAATCAGCTATACTGAATATTTCTCCCTCATCATCACTGTTTTGATTATCGAAAGTCAGACTACTGAAATTATCCGGTTTCTTTTTCCTGAACATATCGGTTATTTTATTACGCGCGACAGTAAATAACCACGCCGACACCTGCTCAATAGGTTTCATCAGCCGATAGCTCTCTGTGAGCTGGTAAAAAACATCCTGCAGGATGTCCTCAGCATCCTCTTCCGAAGGAACCCGCTTACGGATAAAATCAAGTAACCTCTTCTGTTCCTTTTGAACAACCTGGCCTATGCTCTGGTTTTGTTCATTTGTCATAACTAACGATATGGTTGCTGTATTCTCCATCTTATATAGTTAGACGAAGAAAGTTTATAAATATTTTAAAACCCTTTACTTTGAGGCCGGAAGTCCGGAGTCCGAAGTCAGCAGTAGTAAAACTTCCCTCTTCCGACTCTTAAAACAAATTCATCTGCCCGTTCTTCTCCATGGGTCTTTTAAAGGCCCCCAGGTCAAGTTCATAGGAAGTCCGACCGCTGCATCCGGAAAACTTTTATAGATCCAATCTTTGAATATTGTGCCTATTGAACCATTTAACCTGACCATAGTATAACCTGCATTCACGGCACCATGATCAGCCGCTGCTTCAATAATCGCCGGCATCTCGTGACTATTCAGTCCCGGAATGATCGGAGCAGTCATAACACCTGCTGGAATACCGGCTTTGCTCAATTCTTCAATAACCTTTAGCCGCTGCTTTGCAGTTGTGGTACGGGGTTCCATAGCCAAACGAAGCTCTTCATTCAAAGAAGTAATAGAAACCATTACATGTACCAACCGTAACTTCGCCAGTTCTCCCAGCAGGTCAATATCACGTAAAATGAGAGTGTTTTTGGTAATCATCCCAACCGGATGCCTGAACTCAAGCAATACCTCCAGCATACTGCGAGTTATTTTCAGTTTCCGTTCCAGAGGTTGATAACAATCTGTATTACCCGAAAACATTATAGGCTGTACCTCCCAGTTCTTATTCATCAACTGCTTGGTCAACACCTTTGCAGCATCAGGCTTGGCAATTATCTTCCGTTCAAAATCAAGTCCTGCGCTATAACCCCAGTATTCATGCGTATTTCTGGCATAACAATAAATACATCCGTGTTCACAACCCTGGTAGGGGTTCATTGAATAGATGGAATAGGTATCCGGGCTCTTCACCCTGTTCACTATATTTTTGGGGTACTCATAAAACACCTGGGTTTTTGAATTCGACAATAAAGGTTCATCAATAGCTTCTATATGTTCCTGTGCATATTCCTGTTTCAGAAACCTGTTTGTTGTATTGAACTGGGCACCCCTGCCTTTAAAATAATTATCCTTTTTCTCTTCCATTAACTAAAAGTAGCCAATAGAATATGGCTTTAAAAGGTTGTTGATAAAAATTATTACTAATTTTGGATACCTAAATATATAAAATCACAGCTCATGAAAAAGCACCTGTTTATCCTGTTTGCATTACCGTTTTTATTTTCCTGCGGAAATAATGAACAAAGTGAGATCGATCGTATTAAAGACAGTCTGAATGCGGTTAACGGCAGCCTGCAAGGAGAAGTTGGCAAAAAAGATTCAACTATTGAGTCATTCATTCGTTCGTTCAACCAGATACAGGATAACCTTGACGAGATAAAGGAAAAGGAAAAAATTATCAATACCCGCTCTAAAGAGGGTGATGTAAAAAGCAAAGAAGAAGAGATCGTATCGGACATACAACTTATATACGAGTTGATGGATAAAAACAAGAAAAAAATTGCCAGCATGAGTTCGAAGTTGAAGAAATCTAATATACGGATTGAAGAACTGGAAAAAATGCTTGCCCGCCTCACCAGTCAGGTTGAAGAAAAGGATGCGCAGATAGCTGATCTGAAAGGTCAACTTGAAAGAATGAATGTTGAACTCTCCACACTTCAGACAACTTTTGAAGAAGTTAAACAGGAATCGGAACTGAAAACTGAAAAAATGAATACAGTATATTACGCCTTTGGAACTTCAAAAGAATTAACTGCACAAGGTGTTCTGACAAAAGAAGGAGGATTTATCGGTATTGGCAAAACAGCTAAATTGAAGGAGGACTTCAATAAAAGTTATTTCACTAAGGTTGATGCAAGTACAGTTAAAGATATCCCATTGGCTTGTAAAAAAGCTAAGGTAGTTACCCCGCATCCTTCTGGGTCGTATAAAATTGAAGGAGAACAGGGCAAAAAAATTGAAAAACTTGTTATTAATAATAGCGACGATTTTTGGGGAACCTCCAAATATTTAGTTGTTGTAGTTGATTAACTCTATTGACCACAGAATCCCTATTGATATCCGAATGACTTTTCGATTTCAACAGGGATTCTGAATTTACAAATAGTTCCAATTATTAAATCAAATTGAACATGAGAACAAATCACGAAATTGATTATGCGATACACGGCGAAGAAATGCAGTGTGTTGAAATAGAACTTGATCCACAGGAAACGGTTGTGGCCGAATCAGGCAGCTTTATGATGATGGAGAACGACATACAGATGCAAACCATATTCGGTGACGGTTCTGTACAAAATTCGGGTTTTATGGGAAAGCTTATGTCGGCCGGGAAACGCTTACTTACCGGCGAAAGTTTATTCATGACAGCCTTTACACATAACGGTAACGCGGGCAAACGTAAAGTTACTTTCGCCGCGCCTTATCCGGGCAAAATCATTCCGATGGACCTGAACCTGTTAAACGGACGGATGATATGCCAGAAAGACGCGTTCCTTTGCGCCGCAAAAGGCGTTTCAGTCGGCATTGAGTTTCAGAAAAAGCTGGGTACGGGACTTTTTGGAGGAGAAGGGTTTATCATGGAAAAACTGGAAGGTGACGGAATGGCCTTTGTACACGCAGGCGGACATATTGTTGAAAAAGAACTGCAAGCCGGACAAACATTACGCGTGGACACTGGTTGTATCGTAGCCTTTACAGGTGCTGTTAATTATGACATACAGTTTATTGGCGGCATAAAAAATACAATATTTGGCGGTGAAGGATTATTTTTCGCGACATTGACCGGTCCCGGAAAGGTTTGGCTTCAAACACTGCCCATTAGCCGTTTGGCCAGCCGTATACTATCATATGGTACAGGTTCCCGTAAAGAAGAGGGCAGCATTTTAGGCGGCATTGGCAATCTGCTTGACGGAGATGGTATATAAACCGGATATACCGTGATTAAAAAGAATATTGTTGTTCCCAAAACTGCCCGTTATTTTGTTTTGGGTGAACCCGGCGATGACATTAAGCACGTTTGGTTTGTTTGCCATGGTTACGCCCAACTGGCCAATTTTTTTCTCAAAAATTTTGAATCACTGAGTAGTAAAAATACCCTAGTCGTTGCACCGGAAGGGCTGCATCGTTTTTATTGGAAAAATTTCGACGGACACATTGTTGCATCGTGGATGACAAAGGAAGACAGGCATGATGATATAAAGGATTATGTGAATTACCTCGACCAGGTTTATAAAGAAGTGATGACTCAGCTGCCGGATAAAAAAGTGCGGGTGAATGTGATCGGATTTTCGCAGGGAGGAGCGACCGTAAGTCGTTGGCTGAACCTGGGAAAAAGTAAAATTGATACTCTTGTTTTATGGGCCAGTGTTTTCCCGCCAGATATGAATATTGAAGTGAGCAGAAAAAAGTTAAACGAAACAGAACTTATTCTTGTCGTAGGAAATCAGGATGAATATATAAATCCTGTTCAGTTTGAACAGCATTGTGATCTCCTGAAAAAACAAAACATAAAATTCCGGTCAATAATTTTTAACGGGAAACACGAAATAAATGAAAGTGTGCTGAAACAGCTGACAAGTGAATTGGCTACAAATAATTCCTGAGCCACTTTATTGCATCATCCTTGCGGGTAAATATCCTGATCCGGCGAGTTGGTTTCATAACCGTCATAAAAAAATTGCCAACCAGCTTTTGAGAAATAGAAGAAACAACCAGCGCTGTTGCCAAACTGTATGGATTTGATTCCGGTTTAGTGAGATATTTTCTGACATCTTCATTTGGAATAAAAAATTCATCCGCAGTACATAAAACGGGTACTTTTTTCCACGAAGTCATTTTAGCCATCTCTTCCACCAGTTTTTTATACCCGGCCAGATCTATTTCCTCTCCCGTTGCATGGACGTGAACCAAACCATCGGTTCTCAATGAAACAGTAAAAGGCCCAATCCTGATACTATTAATTACATTCACCTCTTCAATATCCATAATCCATGTTATTTACAATCGGAATTCGCAAATATATATTAAAAAAAACAGTATCTCCAATTTATAAACGGGCGTTGATGCCAAATTATTTCTAACATTGCAGTGTGAAAAAGAAAGTGGCTTCCATTGTCGTTATTGTGATCGGTGTTTCGGCCATTGTGGGCAGCATCTTTCTTTATCAGCTTCAAACTGCAGCTCCCCGCAAAACAACTTCTTCATCATCAATAAAAAAAACTTCTTCCACCGATACAAAACTATTGCACGATACCACTGCTTTGGAAGGCTTAAGGTATGCAGTAGAAAAACTGCTTGCCTCCGATTCTATGCGGCACTCGGCTTTTGGATTTTACCTCTCCGACCCCGACAGTGGAAAAGTCATACTTGAATTTAACAGTGAACAGAGCCTTGTTCCCGCCTCAGTAATGAAAATAATAACCACCGGCACCTGTTTGAACAAGTTGGGTGCCAATTTTCACTATACTACCCGCCTGCAATATGATGGCACAATAAATAAAACAACTAAAGTGCTTGAAGGGAACATTTATATTAAAGGCAGCGGTGATCCTACACTTGGTTCACCGGTATTTGGAGAGAGCAACGAAGAAAAAGTACTCGAAAATTGGGCAACCGCTATTAAAAATCAGGGCGTCGATTCCATTTATGGAGCCATAGTGGGCGATGCTGATGTATTTGATGAGGATATGATACCGGCAGGATGGGCCTGGGAAGACATGCAAAGTGATTATGGCATTGGCCCCTGCGGATTATCGTTTCATGAGAATGTATTTGATATTAATGTGAAGGGAAACCAGACTAAACCTTATTTTACAGTTACACAATGTATCCCCGGACTTTCACTCATAAATTGTCTTGGTGTAAATAAGAACGGAGTGAAAGATCATGCATACGCATCCGGATCACCTTATATGAACGAGCGGTACCTTAAAGGGGCCATAGCTGCAAACGACCAGGACCTTGTCGCACAAAGCGCGATACCCGATCCGGCACATTATTGCGCGCATACGCTTTACCTCTATCTGAAAAAACAGGGCATTACCGTTCGTGACTCATCAACCACAACGCGCAGGCTGCGTTTGCAAAACAAAACAATAAATAAGGAACGAGTTTCATTCCATAATACACATTCTCCTCCGCTAGCCAGCATTATATGGCATACGAATCATGTAAGCCAGAATTTTTATGCAGAGAGTTTACTACGCACATTATCACTTATGGAAACCGGTTATGGCAGTACACCGGGCGGAGTCAATATTGTGTACGAATACTTTAAACAAAACGGGATCAATACCGGTGGCTTTTATATGGTGGATGGCAGCGGGGTATCGCGCTTTGATGCCATTTCGGTTAAACAACTGGTGAAACTGCTGCAGGTTTATAGAAAAGATACCATGAACTTCGACACTTTTTACAATTCACTTCCCGTGGCCGGACAATCCGGAACCCTTAGCTCAATATGCAAAGGAACGTCCGCAGAAAAAAATGTGCGGGCAAAAAGCGGATATATGTCGCGTGTAAGGAGCTATGCCGGATATGTAACAACCAAAGGCGGCAGAACGCTTACTTTTGCCATGATAGCAAACAACTATGGCTACGATATCATTGGAATGCGTAACCAGTTAGAAAAATTAATGGTATTGATGGCTGAGCTTGATTAGCCGGCGCTATTATTTTTTACCCCCCCCTCCAGACTTATTAACATCACATTGTTTAATTCCTTTTAATTCCCATTCCTCCCCCGGCTTATAATAGGGTTAATTTTGGTTATATGTAAAAACCTGTTTTCATGAAATAGCCATATACCTTCGGCATGCCAACCGAAAATGAATATGGCGTATTCCATCTGACAATACAGCAACTTATAAAATTATATACAGATGAAAAAAATCTTTATTGTTTTAGCATTCAGCTTTGCCGGCCTCGGCTTTGCCATTGATAACGAAAGCGGAGAATTCATTAACAAATTCAACCAGGTAGTCATAACCCTGCGCTTCGAAAAATTCACGGAAGCACTGCCAATGTTGTATGAACTGGATAAAATGGATCCCGACAACCCGAATCTTAAATACCTGATAGGAGTATGTTACGTAGCTACAAACACCGAAAAAGACAAAGCGCTTGACCTCCTTGAATATGCATTAAAATATAATACCAACGAATACAACCCAAGTTATTACAAGGAACGCAGAACACCTGTCTATACGCTCTATTACCTTGGTGTTTGCTATTGCTACCACAAACGCTGCGATGAGGCCAAAAAAGTATTCAATGAATTTATTTCTATCATTGGTGATAATTCGAACGATTACGTACAGGATGCCCGTGCACGGTTAGCTGAATGTATCGGACCGGAACTCGCTGCAGCACCTGTACCAAAGGCACCTGTTGAAGAACCCAAACTTGAAATGCCTGCACCTGCTGTTCAAAAACCAGCGGAACAGGTTGTTGCCACTCCTTCCCCTGCTCCGACACCGGCTCCCACAGAACCAGCTAAACCCGAACTTAAAGGAAATATTGAATTGGTAAAAGGTTTAAAAATGCGCAAAGTTGTTTTTTCTAAAAAAGATCCTCTGTATGCGGTGCAGGTTGGTGCATTCGCGCAGCAATTACCCAATACCAACTTTCCTAATCTGAAAAACGTAAAAAGATTTGTTGACAAGGAAGGGATTATACGATATGTTGTTGGCGGGACTTCTATCCGTGCCACTGCCGAGGCCTTAAAAAAGGCAATAATTGAAACCGGTTACAAGGATGCTTTTATTGTTGATATAACATCCAAAGCTAAATTTGAACAGGAAGTAATGAACGCGTTTAACATGGAAGTAGTGAATGCCCAAGCGAAAAAATGGGCCAGGCTGGAATACAAAGTGCAAATAGGCGCCTATCGCACACGGGAGAAGATGAACGAAGATATGGCCCGCAGATTCATCCAGATAGAAGGTATTGTTCTTAATGAAGAAGGCCCTATGACCCTGCTTACTGTTGGAAGTTTTGGCAATTATGACGACGCAAAAAATTATAAAAAGATACTGGTCGACCAGGGTGTTCCCGACGCATTCATCATCGTATACAAGAACGGGCAAAAGACCAGCACCAAAGAAGCAGGATCCTATACAAGTAAGGATTTTTGATTTTCAGGCTCTGTTCAGATCATAAAAAGTAACGATCTGCATTGAGCCCGGAACCGGGAACCACCAACATTTACTACCTTTACCACCTGCATGAAACTACTCTTCTCCTATTTAAAAAACCATTGGGCATTGGGCATCCTTGCTCTTTTGCTCGCGGCCATTAACCAATGTTTCTCTTTGGCCGACCCATACATTGGCGGGAAGATCATGAACCGCTTTGCCACACTTTTTACGGATACCACTACAGAACGATCGTTACCGGTATTCTTTAATATGATCATTTTTCTGCTGCTCGCTTCAATGGGAGTGGCAATGGTATCTCGCATTGCCAAAAACTTCCAGGATTATTTTACAAATGTTATTATACAGCGTACGGGAGCAAAAATGTATACAGACGGGATCAAACACTCGCTTGAACTTCCTTACCATGAATTTGAAGACCAGCGCAGCGGCGAAACACTGGGAAAGATCCAGAAGATGCGTTCCGATTCGGAAAAATTCATCACATCGTTTGTGAATGTGGTTTTCCAATCATTAGTGGGAGTTGTTTTTGTTGTAGTGTATGCTATACGTGTTCACTGGGTCATCGCGCCATTGTTTCTTTTAACTGTTCCGGTGCTTGGACTAATAAGCTCTCTGTTAAGTAAAAAAATAAAAACTGTATCGAAAACTATATTGGGCGAAACAACCGCTCTCGCCGGATCTACCACCGAATCGTTAAGGAACATTGAGTTGGTAAAAAGCCTGGGGCTTACACAGCAGGAGATCGGGCGATTAAATACAGTTACAGAAAAAATACTGAAACTTGAACTCAACAAAGTAAAATACATCCGCAGCCTGAGTTTTGTTCAGGGTACTTCGGTTAATTTTTTACGTACCTGTCTTGTATTCATGCTGTACTTCCTTGTTTTCAGGGGACAAATAAATATCGGGGAAGTATTCACCCTGATGTTGTATTCTTTCTTTATTTTCGGACCGTTGCAGGAGTTGGGTAATGTTATTGCCATTTACCGTGAAACACAGGCCTCGCTGCAAAACTTTGAAACATTGATGAACAAGTCGCCGGAGCCCAAACCGGCACATCCTGTAAAACTTGGTTCTGTAAATTCACTTTCATTCAATGAGGTAGTGTTCCGCCACCAAAGTGCCGGTACCAATGCTGTCGATGGAATAAGCTTTGAAATTAAAACCGGCGAAACAATCGCGTTTGTCGGTCCTTCGGGTTCCGGTAAAACAACATTGGTGAAGCTGCTGGTTGGCTTATACAAACCTGTTTCGGGGACTATTAAATACAATAACATTCCCGAACAGGAAATTGATATATACGAATTGCGCAGGCAGATAGGTTTTGTATCGCAGGACACACAGTTGTTCTCGGGAACAATCAAAGAAAACCTGTTATTTGTTAACCCGACCGCCACTGATGCCGAATGTATGGACGCCCTGAATAAAGCGGCTTGCCAGAATTTACTGGCCCGCGCTGCAAATGGAATTGAAACGGTTATCGGCGAAGGCGGCATTAAAGTATCGGGGGGTGAAAAGCAGCGCCTATCCATTGCCCGCGCCCTTTTGCGCAAGCCTCATTTAGTTATTTTCGACGAAGCTACCTCCGCGCTTGATTCACTAACGGAAGAAGAGATCACCAAGACCATAAGAGATGTATCAAGCGGCGAAGATCGCATTACGGTTATGATAGCGCATCGTTTATCCACCATCATGCATGCCGACCGGATATTTGTACTGGAGCGCGGCCGTATCATTGAATCGGGCAAACACGATGATCTGCTAAAACAAATGGGCCTGTATCATGCTATGTGGCGCCAGCAAATTGGTGAGCGGCATAATCATACAACCAGCCAGGCAAAGGTGTTGAATTAGTTGCCAGGCCTTTTATCGGTTAAGAAGTCACAAGCAAGTTAAAGATGTCATTGACTACGCAGCCAACCCGACAACTGATCACACCCTCACAAATAGTGAATAAGTACTGATAAATTTCCCCTTGGGTAATTGGAAATAATCTATATTTGCTCTCGGTAAAACAAATTTTAACCCTAAAATCTAAATTAAATCATGGCAAAAAAAACGGCTAAAAAAGCTGCTAAGAAAGCTCCAGCCAAAAAATCGGCACGCAAACCAAACGCGGCACTATTGAAACCTTACACACCAAGCGCTGCTTTAGCAGAAGTTGTTGGAAAAAACGCTATTCCTCGCAGCCAGGTTGTTAAAAAATTATGGGCTTACATCAAATCAAATGGCCTGCAAGACAAAAAGAACAAACGTATGATCAACGCTGATGCTAAACTGAAACCTATTTTCAGTGGCAAAGGCCAGGTATCCATGTTTGAAATGTCTAAACACCTTTCTAAACATTTGAAATAAAAAAGTAATTAGTATTCATTACAACCGGTATGGAGTTAATCTGTACCGGTTGTTTTGTTTTTAGCTGCTTCCTGAATCCGCATGGAGAATTTTCGTGCGCATAGAGACCGCTATTGGAGAAGCTTAGGGGGCAAAATCTTTATATAGCAAATACTTTTTCCGGATCTCTTTAAATTGCTTCAAACCGGGCTCCCAGCTCTTTCGAATAGTGATTTCATCAACTCCATCAATAATCTGCTGCTTAAGGGTTCCGGTTCCTGCAAGGGTATTGAAATAGTTGTTAAAATAAGTCGCCTTATCGGGTGTGTTTTTATAAGTGCCCTGCAGCCAGTACAAATAAAGGCTTTTCGTATTTTTTATGAACAGGTTGCCAAAGTTACGCAGATCGAAACCGTAACATAATTGGTCTTTATATGGCGGATTCACACTTGCCCCCGGAATGCTGTGCGGGGTGAATTGAAATTTTGCGTTCTGCAGTTTAGGATGGCCGATTACTTCAAAAGGTGTTTCCGTACCGCGGCCAACACTTACCACTGTACCTTCAAAAAGAGCGAGCGAAGGATACAGGTAAACGGAAGCCATGTTCGGCAAATTAGGTGATGGCTTTACCGGAAGTTCATAATAATCGTTGTGATCGTAGCCTTCAACCGGTATCACCTTCAGGCTGCATTGCACAGCATGTTTCAACCATTTCTCTCCGTTTATCATCAGCGCGTATTCACCAATGGTCATGCCGTACACAATTGGCACAGGGTGCAAACCCACGTATGACTTATATTTATCTTCGAGTACAGGTCCGTCTATGTAATATCCGTTGGGGTTAGGCCTGTCGAGTACAATTACCGGTTTATTGTTTTCGGCGCAAGCCTCCATTACATAATGCAAGGTCGACAGATAGGTGTAAAAACGAACACCTACATCCTGTATGTCAAACACAACAATATCAATACCTTTCAGATCGGAACCTGAAGGTTTTTCCTTTTTACCATAAAGTGAAATAACAGGTATGCCCGTTTTTATATCCTTCATGGTTTTAACATCCGCCCCGGCATCTGCAGTTCCCCTGAAACCATGTTCAGGACCGAATATTTTTTTCACAGTAACGCCAAGCGAAAGTAAGGTATCCAGCAAATGGGTATTCCCCACCAACGAGGTTTGATTACTCACAATGGCAATCACTTTGTCCTTAAGCAGGGGCAGATAGATGTCGAAACGCTGTGCGCCTACTTTCACGTCAGCAGCTGTTTTCTCAGCATTATTAATCTGCACCAGGCCCTGTGTGAACAGGCTGAAGCTGATGATCTGAAACAGAACAATTAAACTTTTACCCATATTATTAAAAAGCGAATACGAATATACGGTTCAATTCCTGTTCTATCATATTAAATGATCTGCAAAAGTCAGATACAAGCACCCTTAAAATTTGTAAATTCGTAACTATTAGTTACCATATATGAATGCGGAATTTTTCATAGCCAAACGTATTTTAAGCGGCGGGCGGCAAACTAAACAGATATCAACTCCAATTGTTCGCATCGCTGTTGGCGGCATTGCTTTGGGCTTAGCGGTAATGATCATTACCATTGCCATTGTAACCGGCTTTCAGAATGAGATTCGGGAAAAAATAATCGGGTTCGGCGCGCACATCCAGATCATCAATTACGATAATAACACTTCCCAGGAACCTGCCCCGATCAGCCGGCAGCAGGACTTTTTACCCTTACTGAAAAAACTTCCGGAAGTAAAACATGTGCAGGTCTTTGCCCTTAAAAACGGGTTGATAAAAACAAAAACAGACAATGAAGGTGTGTTGCTGAAAGGTATTGACAGTGATTTTGACTGGAGCTTCATCAAAAAAAACATGAAGGAAGGCGACGTATTTAAAGTCAACGACAATAATCTCGAAAAAAAAATTGTTATATCGAAAAATATTGCCGGGCGACTGGATAAAAAGATCAACGACCGCCTGCTGATCTATTTTATCACGCAAAAGAAGTATAACGATTCCGCCGGCACTATACAATACGAAGAGCGTGTAAAGGAATTTTTCATCAGCGGCATTTACAGCACAGGCTTTGATGAGTATGATAAAAAAATGGTGTTTGTTGACATCGCGCAGGTGCAGAAACTGAGCTATTGGGATAAAAACCAGGTGGGAGGCTTTGAAGTGACGATTAAAGATTTCAATGATATTGATAAAGCGGGCGAGGCTGTTGATGAATTAGTGGGTCAGAACCTGATCGCGCAAACTATACGGCAGGTGAATGAAACTATTTTTTCGTGGCTCGACCTGCAGGATGTGAACGCGATGATCGTGATCGGGCTTATGGTGCTCGTGGCGTCTATCAACATGATATCGGCACTGCTTATACTCATCCTTGAACGCACCAATATGATCGGGATACTAAAAGCGCTGGGCTCGACCAACTGGAACATACAGAAGGTGTTTTTATACAATGCGGCTTACCTGATCGGACTGGGATTATTTTGGGGTAATGTTATTGGTCTGGGGTTGTGCCTGGTACAGCAGTATTTCGGGATCATCACCTTGCCCGAAGAAACGTATTATGTGCCTGTAGTGCCTATTAATATTGATATTGTACATGTATTACTTCTGAATGCCGGAACACTCATTACGTGTTTGGTGATGCTCCTGGTGCCTTCATTTATTGTTTCAAAAATCACCCCGGTAAAGGCAATACGATTCAGCTAATCTTAGTATTTTAGCGATCATGTTGGGCTAAAGCCAAATTTTAAGGGTCTTTTTCATTACCCCGACCCTAAGGTCGGGGTAATGAAACTATAATGGTAATTTATCTTTAAAACAAACCTTATTATGTATTACAATAACATTCTCGAAACCATAGGCCATACACCAATGGTTAAATTAAACAAGGTCACTAAGGACGTTAAGGCCCTTTGCCTGGCTAAGGTGGAAACATTTAACCCCGGCAATTCCATTAAGGACCGCATGGCTTTGAAAATGATAGAAGACGCGGAAAAGCAGGGCAAACTAAAACCCGGTTATACTATTATTGAAGGCACCTCCGGCAATACCGGGATGGGACTGGCAATGTGTGCAATTATTAAAGGGTACAAATGTATTTTTACCACCACAGATAAGCAGAGCAAAGAAAAAGTGGATGCCCTGCGCGCTTTTGGCGCGGAAGTGATTGTTTGTCCTACGAATGTTGCTCCCGAGGATCCCCGCTCCTACTACTCTGTTTCATCGCGTCTCGAAAAAGAGACTCCCAATTCATGGAAGGCCAATCAATATGACAACCCATCGAACACACAGGCCCACTATGAAACCACGGGTCCTGAAATATGGGAACAAACAGAGGGCAAAATAACTCATCTGGTTGTCGGGGTCGGAACAGGCGGCACAATAAGCGGTACGGGAAAATATTTAAAGGAAAAAAATCCGAAAATAAAAGTATGGGGAATTGATACCTATGGATCAGTATTCAAGAAGTATAAGGAAACCGGCATTTTTGACAAGAATGAAATATACCCGTATATAACCGAAGGAATCGGTGAAGATTTTCTTCCGGAGAATGTTGACTTTAATGTGATCGATCATTTTGAAAAGGTTACCGATAAAGACGCCGCCATATATACCCGTGAGATCGTTCGCCAGGAGGGAATTTTTGTGGGTAATTCAGCAGGCTCAGCCATCGCGGGCCTGCTCCAGTTAAAGGATAAGTTAACGAAGGATGATGTGGTAGTGATCATTTTTCACGACCATGGCACACGCTACCTCGGCAAAATGTTCAATGACGAGTGGATGCGCGACAGGGGATTTCTTACCACAGAAAAAACCAAAGCCATTGACCTTATTCAAAGCCACAAACACAACAAACTTATTACCATTGAGTCGGACACTCCCGTAAATGTTGTTCTCGAAAAAATGATACGGTTTAATATTTCGCAGATCCCTGTGACACATAAAGGCGAATTTGTCGGATCCATAGATGACTCCTACCTGTTCAGCAAACTACTGACAAAGCCTGAATTACGTGAGCAAAAAATTGAATTACTTATGCAGCCTCCCCTTCCCTTCGTAGACGCTTCAACAAACATACGGGAGGTCTCAAAAAAAATAACCAAAGAAAATACTGCTGTCCTGGTAAAAGATGAAACAGGTGCTCCCCATATTATCACCAAGCAGGATATTATTGAGGCGATTGGTTAAAAGGGACGAGTGAAAGGGACGAGGGGCGAGTGAATAAAGTAGCGGGAGAAAATAACTATCGGGAATGACCTACCTATTATTAAGTATTATTTTAACCAGTTCATTGATCTTATTTTTCAAGGTTTTTGAAAAATATAAAATCGACATATTCCAGGCTCTTGTTTTCAACTACCTGACCGCCTCGTCGATCGGCTTTTTAACCGGAGATACAACTAGCGGTATTGAGTATTTTCCACAATGGTTACCCATAAGCATATTGCTTGGGGGATTATTTATTTCTATTTTCTATGCTGTTTCGTTAACAGCAATCCGGATAAGTGTTTCGGCGGCTACTGTAGCGAACAAAATGTCGGTCGTTATTCCTGTTTCTGTCGCCTTCTGCTTGTACAAAGATCCAATAACAGTTCAAAAAGTGGTCGGCATCACACTCGCCCTCGCTGCAGTTTACATGACATCAAGGAGAGAGAATACTTCAGTAGCCCCTCTTAACGGTAAACAATTGATACTGTTACCTGTTATTGTTTTCACAGGAAGCGGGATCATTGATGCGGTGGTGAATTATGCCCAGGTCAATTACCTGCACGGACAAAACAATGAATTATTTTTGGCTGTTGCTTTTGGAGCGGCTTTTATTGCAGGTGCTTCGATCCTTTTTGTCAGATTAATTCTAAAAAAAATAAAAATAGAATTCAGAAATATTGTGGCTGGTATATGTTTAGGGATACCCAATTTCTTTTCAATATTCACCCTGATAAAGGCGTTAGATGCAAAATTGTTTGAAAGCAGTGTTTTATATCCCGTAAACAATATGGGGGTAGTTACGGTTTCGGCGGTCGCCGCTTACCTCTTTTTCAGGGAAAAACTATCAATGCTAAATTTATTTGGCATTATTTGTGCCTTGATATCGATTATACTCATTTCCATTAATCTCATTTGAATCTTAAGTCTTTACGCCTCAATGTGTAATTATCGACGAAAACACACCTTGATCACTGATTTCACCATAAGTATATAAGGAATTTCCCCTATAAAAACAAGTCTGAAAGGCATTATCAGTAACAAAAAGAAACAGAATATTGCACAGGGAATTTGACAATATTTTATATTTGCAAGCATTCAAAAAAAACAGATATATTATCAGATTGAACCAGAATATTTTGAGGCACCTACATTCTCTTTTTATAATGACCAAAGCGGGTATAAAATACATATACATTTTACTATTTACACTTGCAGCGTATTCATTCAGCGCTCAATGTCTTTTAAAAGAAGTTCCGCTTGCCGACCGGATAAATACATCTGAGCTTATCATAGAAGGCAAAGTAATAAGCCAATCGTCGTTTTGGGATGCCGGCCACCGGATGATATATACCAGCAATACCCTGGAGATATATAAAGTGTTTAAAGGTATAACAACAGGTTCTGCTATAAATATTATTACCGAGGGCGGAACAGTGGGCCTGGACCGTGTCACGGTCAGCTCTGGCCTGGAGCTGGAGATAGGCCAGGTTGGCCTCTTTACCTGTTCATCCAATGTGTCGGCTGCTCCTGTTGATAATAACGATCCATATCCTGACTATGCTGTTTACGCAGGCATGCAGGGATTTATCCGCTACGACCCGTTATCCGCAACAGCCGCTGACCCATTTCGTGTATATTATAATGTAACCACAACGTTTTATAATGTCATTACAAATCAAACACAGCAGGCATTTTCTGTTATAAAACCATTCGACTTAACCAGCTACTTTAAAAGTGCTGTAAAAACTGCTGCAGCGCCTGTCATTAGCAGCTTCAGCCCCTCTGTCATTTCTGCGGGAACAAAATCACAATTAACGATTACGGGCAGCGGCTTCGGAGTAACACAGAGCAGCGGAGTTGTTGGTTTCAAAAATTCTGACAATGGCGGTTCAAACTATATTAATCCGCTCGCCTCTCAATATATTTCATGGAGCGACAACCAGATCGTTGTTGAAGTACCCAGCAAGGCCGGTACCGGCACGATACAAGTAACACGGGGCAGTTCCGCGACCAGCAGCTCAACGCTTACCATAAACTATGCCGAATTGAATGTGAATTATGATGACGGAAATGGCATAGAGGCTTATTTAACAGATCATGTGAATAGCAACGGAAGCGGAGGCTATACCTGGCAAATGAACACTGCATTCAGTGCTAATGCAGCCGCAAATGCCAGCTTCATAAGAGCGCTGGGCACATGGCGCTGTAATACGGGTATTAACTGGACTATTGGTTCAACGACAGCTATAAATTCTCATGCAAACGACAATACTAACCTTGTTGCATTTGATGATAATGATCCTTTACCGGCAGGCGTATTGGGAACCTGTTATACATACTGGGCAGGCTGTTCATCCGGAGGTCTGGTTTGGTATGTAAAAGAGCATGATCTTGTTTTCGATAACGGTAATAATATAAGTCCACAAACCTGGCAATTTGGCCCTGCCCTTCCTAGTTCAGGTCAGTATGATTTTGAATCTATTGCCTCTCATGAACTTGGTCATGGACGACAACTTGGCCATGTAATTAATTCGACTGCCATATTAAATTATGCCATTTCAAATGGACAATACAGACGAATACTGAGCGCGAACGATATAGCCGGTGGTAATGATATTCAAAGCAGAAGCATGGTTGCCAATGGCTGCGGCCCCGGAGCAATGATCAATTATACCACCTGCACTCCTGTGGCTGATTTCTCCGCCAATAAAACAAAAATATGTATCGGAGACACTGTGAAATTCACTGATCAAAGCACCCGCCAGCCAACGTCCTGGTTGTGGAGCTTCAGCGGTGGAACACCTTCCACCTCAACACTTCAAAATCCAAGCGTGAAATATAACTCTTCCGGAACATACAGTGTTTCGCTCACGGCAACCAATAGCAGCGGCTCAGCAACTCAATCCTTTAACAATTATATCACTGTGGGTACCCCTCCTGTGGTGACAGCAAGTTCAACTGATATTAGCTGTAATGGTTCAAATAATGGCTCCGCTGTTATTTCCTCAACCGGCGGAACAAGCCCATACACTTACCAATGGAACAATGGATTAACAACCGCTACAATCAGCAATCTGAACGCGGCTATCTATACGTGCACGGTCAGCGATGCTTCAAATTGTAAAATTGTTAAGACTATTTCAATTACCCAGCCGGCCTCTCCGGTTACAATAAGCAGCATAATCATATCGAACGAGGCCTGCGGACGCGGCGACGGAACATTGACCGCAACGGCAACGGGCGGCACAGGCGGATTAACATACAGTTGGAGCAATGGTGTAATTGGCCCAACGGCAAATAATCTTTCTGCGGCTACTTATACACTTGTTGTAACCGACAGTAAAGGTTGTACAGCAAGCAGTGCTTCTACAATCAATAATATAACAGGTCCTTCCCTATCAACATTTGTAAGCAATGCTATAAATTGTTACGGACAGACGGGGTCAGTTACTTTATTAATTACCAGTGGAACGGGGCCTTATACCTATAGCTGGAGCAGTGGATCGTCCGGAACTACATCACTCACTTCCGCTGTTTTCAATAGTATTACTGCCGGATCATATACTGTATCCGTTTCGGATAAAAATAATTGCAGCGCTACTGCATCCGTTTCTCTTACTGCCCCTGCAGCCCTCACGGCAAATCTATCGGGGGTAGATGTTATATGTTATGCCGGAAATAACGGAAGCGCGACCATCAGTACAAATGGAGGAACGGGCCCATATACTTATTTATGGAATATCGGTGCAAGTACCAATTCAATAAGCAATCTGGTCGCTGCTACTTATACCTGCACTGTTTCTGATCAAAAAAATTGTAACCTGGTAAGCACTATTACTATCACTCAACCTGCCGCGGCTGTTTCTATTAACAGTATCACATCTGTAAATGAGACCTGCGGGCGTGGCGACGGAACATTGACCGCAACGGCAACAGGCGGCATAGGTGGATTAACATACAGCTGGAGCAATGGTGTAACCGGCCCAACAGCAAATAATCTTTCTGCGGCTACTTATACACTTGTTGTAACCGACAGCAAGAGTTGTACAGCAAGCAGTGCTTCTACGATCAATAATATAACAGGCCCTTCCCTATCAACATTTGTAAGCAATGTTATAAATTGTTACGGACAGACGGGATCAATTACTTTATTAATTACCAGTGGAACGGGGCCTTATACCTATAGCTGGAGCAGTGGATCGTCCGGAACTACATCACTTACTTCCGCTGTTTTTAATAGTATTACTGCCGGATCATATACTGTATCCGTTTCGGATAAAAATAATTGCAGCGCTACTGCATCCGTTTCTCTGACTGCCCCTGCAGCCCTCACGGCAAATCTATCGGGGGTAGATGTTATATGTTATGCCGGAAGTAACGGCAGCGCGACCATTAATCCACATGGAGGAACGGGCCCATATACTTATTTATGGAATATCGGCGCAAGTACCAATTCAATAAGCAATCTGGTCGCTGCTACTTATACCTGTACTGTTTCTGATCAAAAAAACTGTAACCTGGTAAGCACTATTACTATCACTCAACCTGCCGCGGCTGTTTCTATTAACAGCATAACATCTGTAAATGAAGTATGCGGGGGCGGTAATGGAACATTAACAGCGACAGCAAACGGCGGCACAGGTGGATTAACATACAGCTGGAGCAATGGTGTAACCGGCCCAACAGCAAATAATCTTTCTGCGGCTACTTATACACTTATTGTAACCGACAGCCAGAACTGTTCTGCAAGCAGTTTAACAACATTAAATAATATTTCCGGGCCGGGATTAACCGGAATGGTTACCCAATCAATAATTTGCTACGGATCAACGGGAGCAATTACTGCAAATATTTCGGGTGGCAGCAGTCCGTATGCATATAGTTGGAGTAACGGTAGTTCAGGAACAGCTATATCTTCGTTAATACTTCTTGAGAATTTATTGGCAGGGTCCTATTCACTAGTGGTTACAGATAATAATAACTGTTCTTCTACTATAACAATTCCCCTGACTCAACCTACAGCTCTTTCGGCCAGTATAACAAGCCAGAATGTGTTATGTAGCCCTGTAACAAATGGATCGGCCACTGTTACTGCCCAGGGAGGAAGTCCGGGATATGTTTACATCTGGAGCAATGGAAGCTCCGGGACAACAATTTCCGATCTTATTGCGGCAAACTATACAATAACAGTTATTGACAGTAAAGCATGCACTTATTCATCAACAGTGATCATCACGGAAACCAACACTATTAAAATAGACTCAATTACTCCAACCCCTTCTTCGTGCGGACTGAACAATGGAAGTGCGCTGGCTTCCGTATCCGGCGGAAACGGAACACTGACCTATAGCTGGAGTGCAGGAGGAACATCTCCGACTTCTGATAACCTGTCAGCGGGCATTTATGAGATCACGGTCAGCGATGCTTTGGGATGCATCAGGTCACAAAGTATCATGCTTAAAGACAGTCTCGCCCCTACAATTGACAGTCTGAAGCAAACAAATATTTTATGTAAAGGCAGCAGTACAGGTTCGGCAGTTGTGAGCGCGACCGGAACAAGTGCGCTTACTTATTCCTGGAATACCGGAGCCCTTGGACAAACGATCAACAATATTGCTGCAGGTGGCTTTACAGTAACAGTTACAGATGCCTCCGGATGCAGAACACTTGGTACCGGAACTATTACAGAACCAGCTACAGCTCTTTTAATAAATAATATCATTATTACAAATGAAACCTGTGGAAAAAGCAATGGTAATGCAACAGCTATAGTAAGCACCGGCAGCGGAGGTTTGACATATAGCTGGAGTAATGGCAGCAGCGACCAGGCAATTACTGATCTTTCTGCCAATACATACACACTGGTGATAACAGATAATAATAACTGTACATCCAGCAGTATCATAGCTATTACAGATTCACCCGCCCCGGTAGCTGCACTTAGTATTAGCAGTGGGATAAATTGTCAAGGACAGGTGGGTTCACTATCCGCTGTCATTTCAGGCGGCGCAGTTCCCTTTGGGTATGCCTGGAGTAACGGAACGACTGGCAGCACCTCAGCTACCACTCTTATTCTTAACAATGTTGTTGCAAACTCATATACATTAACCGTCACAGACGCCAACAATTGCACTTCATCAACAGCCATCTCAATTACAGAACCAACTGTTCTCACGGCAGCAATAACCCCGGTTCATATTTTGTGCAATGGATCGGCGACAGGATCTGCCGCCATTACTGCTGCAGGGGGAACTTCCGGCTACATGTTTTCATGGAGTAATGGTACAAATGGTGTGACTTCTGTGAATCTCTCTGCCTCAAGTTACTTTGTAACCGTAACCGACAGCAAAGGCTGCACCCTGACAAAAAGTGTTACTATTACTGAACCCAATGCCATAAGCAACCCTACATTTATTATTAAAAATACGACCTGTGGATCAACTGACAATGGAAGTGCCATTGCATCCAGCGCAGGCGGCAGCGGAACACTTACTTATAGCTGGAGTAATGGCTCAAACGATCAAACTGCATCAGGCTTGTCGGCGGGAACTTATACTCTTACTATTACAGATAGTAATAATTGTATCAAAACAAATTCAATTACAATAAGTAATTCTCTTCCTCCTTTAACATCGGCAAGTATCAGTAACGCTATCAGTTGTAACGGACAAACAGGCTCACTAACAGTGAACATTTCAGACGGAGCCGGCCCTTTTGATTATGTATGGAGTGATGGGACCAATGGCAGCACTTCTGCCTCAATACTTATTCTTAATAATGCTGTTTCAAATTCATATACCTTAACTGTTACAGACGCCAACAATTGCACTTCATCTACAAGTATTTCAATTACGGAGCCGTCTCTTATTTCAGCATCCATTAACACAGTTAACCTTTTGTGCAATGGGGCCGCAACGGGATCCGCTGCTGTTGCTGCTACCGGCGGAACTCCCGGTTATGTGTTTTCATGGAGTAACGGTACCAGCGGAGTGACTGCAGCAAATCTGGCAGCCGCAAATTATTCCGTCACAGTAACGGACAGCCAGGGCTGTACTTTGATGAGAAGCATTGCAATAACAGAACCAAATGGAATAAGCAAGCCTACATTTATTGTTTCAAACACAACTTGCGGATTAAACAACGGAAGCGTGACTGCTTCAAGTGCGGGCGGCACAGGAATGCTCTCCTATAACTGGAGTAATGGTACGATTGGGCAAACTGCTTCAGGTTTATCAGTTGGTACATATACGTTGAGTGTAACTGATGCCTATAATTGCATTAAAACCAGTACAATTGCTATCACTAACATTTTTGGCCCTGTTGTTACAACAAGTGTAAGTACGGCTATAAATTGCAACGGGCAAACCGGCTCTGTATCTGCAAGTATTACAGGGGGCACCCCTCCATATGCCTATGTATGGAGTGAAGGAACAGCGGGAAGTACAATATCGCCGTTTGCTGTGCTAAACAATGCAACAGCTAATTCATATATCGTAACCATTACTGATGCAAATAATTGTGTAGCATCATCAATAGTATCATTAACCGAACCTAGTGCTTTAGTATTGACAATCGCTTCGACGAACGTTTCATGTAACGGATCTGAAAATGGTACTGCCGGTGTAATGGTTTCAGGAGGAACTCCCGCGTACATAACCTCATGGAGTAATGGATTCAGCGGATCAGTTGCAACAAACCTCGCCGCTGCAAATTATACGGTTACGATCACTGACAGTAAAGGTTGCAAAAAAACAAGTACCGTTACATTAACTGAGCCGAATGCGATCAGCACCCCTGTTTTTTCAACTACAAATACAACCTGTGGAGCAAATAACGGAAACGCCATTGCTTCCAGCGCAGGAGGAAGCGGAACATTAACATACAACTGGAGTGAAGGTACTAAAGGGACGACTGTAAGCAACCTTACGGTAGGCTGTTTTACGTTAACGGTAACCGATATGAATTCATGTACTAAAACCGGATCTACATGCATCTCTGATGTTTCGATCGGAGATGTCACAATTGCCGTTGATAACGTTAATTGTATCGGAGACAGCACAGGCAAAGCAACTGCCAGTATTGCCGGCGGATTAACAGGGTACAGCTTTACCTGGAGCAATGGGTCGACAAATTATTTTGCAGAAAAATTATTGTCAGGAAATTATGTCTTGACAATATCTGATTCCAACAACTGCAAAAGCATTAATATTGTCAGCATTGCTCAACCTGCAAAAACAACGATTAATTTTACTATAACAAAAATAACATGCAGTCAGAATAACGGTTCAGTTGTTGCGGTTGCAGGTGGTGGCACCGGCACTTTTACATATTCGTGGAGCACAGGAGCTTTTGGACAAACAATTTCCAACCTTTCTGCAGGAAGCTATACACTAACAACCACAGATAGTAATGCATGTAACTCAACAGCCGAAGCTGTAGTTAGCAACAGCCTTTGCGTTTGGCCCGGAGATGCCGACTATAGCGGAATAGCGAACGTATACGATATACTGGCCCTTGGCCTGGGTTATGGCGATCAGGGACCTGTGCGGCCGGGCTCGACAATCAACTGGGTAGGTCAGGCGGCCAATGACTGGACAAATAATTTGCCCAATACAATTATAAATGAAAAACATGCCGATTGTAACGGTGATGGAGTGATCAATTCGGATGATACAACGGCTATTATCAAAAATTATGCGCTTAGTCACAGCCTGAAATTGGCAAAGCCCGATTATATCAGCGGAACACCCGAGCTTACATTCGGTTTCCCTGTTGACACTACGCTGGCAGGCACTAAACTCAATGTTCCGGTAATACTCGGATCAGCTACAAACCAGGTAAATATTTACGGATTGGCCTTCAGCGTTTACTACGATCCGAAAATCGTTGACTCTACTCAAATAAAATTTACTGCAAATAATTCCTGGCTTGGAATTAATGGGTCAAATCTCATCTTCATAACAAAGAACTTTGGTTCAATCGGACGAATGGATATCGGAGTAACCAGGATCAATCATCAAAATATATCAAACGACGGTGCGATCGGAGAGTTGACAATTCCCATCAAAAGCAGTATGCCTGATCTGCCTGTTCAGAAATACCATACATTATTCATTTCTGATTCACAGATAAGAGCCGTAAGCAGTGATGGCAGTGATATTTC
Source organism: Bacteroidota bacterium (assembly GCA_016183775.1). Classification (NCBI taxonomy): domain Bacteria; kingdom Pseudomonadati; phylum Bacteroidota; species Bacteroidota bacterium. The sequence goes on along the minus strand of JACPDY010000081.1, from coordinate 3,055 downwards.
GATTAATCCCGGAAAGGACTCTGTGGTTGTTGAAATGCCTGATGTGATAGGTATAGCCAAACACAACAAGAGTGACGAAATCAGACTGTTTCCTAATCCGGCATCAGACATAATTAATATTGAACTCAACAATATTAGTGTTAAAGAAATGCGCCTGATTAACATATTGGGTGAAACATTTTGGCAAAGCAACGGTATTATGAATAACAAGATTACTATAGATACAGAACCTTTCCCTTCCGGCTTATATTATTTATCAATAATCTCTGTTCAGGAAAAAGCTGTCGTGCAGGTAAATATTATTAAGTAAGATGACCTGATCAATTGATTTAATGAATTCAACACCCGATAGTTATTTTACTATTGCATCCCCTGCAAATTCAGTATATAAAGAAAAAGGAAGCAAATTTATTGCATATACATTCAGTGTAAAGTCTGAAGAAGAAGTAAAGGAACATATTCTGAAAATAAAAAAGGAGCACTTCTCAGCACGGCATGTTTGCTATGCCTGTCGGTTGGGTCCGATGGGTGAACATACCCGCACAAGTGACGCAGGAGAGCCTGCAAATACTGCGGGTAAGCCTATCCTGAATCAAATTATTTCGAGAAACATCACACAAGCGCTTGTCATAGTTGTCCGATACTTTGGCGGAACGCTTTTAGGCACCCATGGCCTTATCAATGCCTACAGAAGTGCTGCTGCTGAGACCCTGGACAAAAGCTCGGTCACTGAAAAACTGATAACCGATACTTTCAAAATTCTGTTCGATTACGAGGCAATGAATGATGTGATGCAGATAATAAAAGAATATGAAACGGAACAGGTAGATCCCGTTTACGACATACAATGTACGATAACGATTAATGTCCGTAAAAAAAATTCAAAAGCAATAAAAGAAAAATTACTGAAAATAAAAGGAGTACAGGTTCAAGAAATGAGGCTTTGCGGCACAACATTTACTTTTTAGCCTCCCCGGGAATCCCGGTAAGTATCGGAAGGAAGGCTGTTTACTTCTTATCCCTGTATGAACGCGAAGAGCTTCTTCCACTTCCGCTTCCACTATTTCCGCCTCTGTATGAAGATCCGCCGCGCGATGAACTGCCGTAACTTCTCTTCCCTTCCCCTCCATTGCTGCCCGACGACCAGCCATTGCCTCCACTGCTCTTTTTGTAACCACCCCCGTAACCGCCTGATGATTCACGCTGTGCTCTTGCTGACAATTCCATTTTAACCGGACGTCCATTATGCTCGGCTCCCACCATCTTCGCTACCAGTTGATCATACAAGGCCGCTTCCACTTCAACAAACGAATAAGTATGACGTACATCCGCAGCCACAACAGGGCCCGGGCTTATCCCGCAAAAAGTATTTATGAAGTGCTTTAATTTCGAGTTATCCAAACCATCCAGCTGGCCAAGGTTAACGAACATTCGCTTTGTAGTTACATTACGCTCTTTCTTTTGCTCTCCTCCATGTGCATTCAGATCAGCAGCATTCTTGTAATAATTTAAAAAGCGGCTGAATTCATCCGTAATAAAACGTTTGATCAGTTCCTCTTTACTCAGGTCTTTCAGCTCTTCCATGATCTTAGGCAGGTATTGTTCAATACCCTTTTCATTCACTTCAGTATCATGTATCTTTTTTACGAGGTGAAATAATTGTTTCTCACATACATCGAATCCACTCGGAACTTTTGCCTCCGTAAATTTTTTCCCGATGATCCGTTCCAGCATCCTGATCTTCCCGAATTCTTTCATATTAAGAATAACAATGGAAACACCAGATTTACCTGCACGTGCTGTACGTCCGCTGCGGTGCGTATAACTTTCTATCTCATCAGGCAAATTATAATTGATAACGTGTGTAATATCATCCACGTCAATGCCGCGAGCTGCCACATCTGTTGCTACCAGCATTTGTATGGTTTTAGCCCTAAAACGTTTCATTACAAAATCCCGCTGTGCCTGCGACAGATCACCATGCAGTGAGTCGGCGCTGTAACCATCGCGGATCAATGAGTCCGATACCTCCTGTGTTTCGGATCGGGTACGACAAAAAACAATACCATATACCCCCGGGTTAAAATCAAGTATACGCTTAAGTGCGTTGTAACGGTCTCTTGCATGAACCACATAATAAACGTGATCAATATTCGCAGCACCCTGGTTACGGTTACCCACTGTAATTTCGTGCGGGTTCTCCATGTATTTTTTTGCGATGCGTGATACTTCAGCAGGCATGGTAGCGGAAAACAACCACACGTTTTTATCTTTAGGGGTATGTGATAATATACTATTGAGGTCTTCCTGGAAGCCCATGTTCAGCATTTCGTCCGCTTCATCCAACACCGCCCACTGAACCAGTTTAATATCAACCAACCTGCGCTCAATCATATCAACCATACGGCCCGGAGTGGCAACAACTATCTGTGAACCTTTACGTATATCACGAGCCTGGGCATCAATGCTGGCTCCTCCATAAATAGCCGTTACGTTAGCATTCGGGATATACTTGGTAAATGATTTCAGATCACCTGTAATTTGCAAACAAAGTTCGCGTGTAGGACAAAGTATAAGTGCCTGTACATTACGTTTATTAAAATCAACAAGTTGAGTCAACGGCAACCCGAAGGCGGCAGTTTTGCCTGTTCCTGTTTGCGCTAAAGCAACCAGGTCTTTACTTTGCTTTAAAATAACCGGTATTGCCTGTTCCTGTATGGGTGTTGGATTCTCAAACCCAAGGTCAGCAATTGCTTTTATAGCAGGCCCTGTGATCCCCAACGCTTCAAATCTATTCATTTTGCCTTATTTAGTGAGGCGCAAAGGTACGATAAATAAACGAAAGAGGGCCATATGCATGGGAACTGCCAGGGCCACCGCATCAAGATTTTAACAATTCTTCAAGATAATCATTTCGCCATCCAGCCTGAAGTCTTCGTCTTTTAAGGCTTCTTTTGTCACCTTTGTATGCCCGAATAATGTTTAAGGCGATTTTTCTGGCCAAAGAAAAGTTTTCAGCGGCATTGTTTTTACGTTTTCGACAATGATCTTCGTC
>JACPDY010000080.1 GCA_016183775.1 Bacteroidota bacterium | reverse complement strand
GCAAACTCAGTCCCGATAAAAATAAATTTGAAGATTTTGAAAGCCTTGTCGCCATTTCTACTCCGGCCGGACTTAATTACGGCAACTCCTACAACCAGGTTAGCATGATCGGGGCCGATTGCCTTCACAGTAACGGATATAAGGGTGAAGGAATGGTGATAGCAGTTATCGACGCGGGATTTTATAAAGTCGACAGTCTTGCCGCGTTTGACAGTTTACGGACCAACAATCAAATACTCGGCACCCGTGATTTTGTTGATGGAGGTACAAGTGTATATGAAGACCATTCGCACGGAATGATGGTACTTTCCACCATGGGCGGCAACCTGCCGGGCGAACTTATCGGCACCGCTCCCAAAGCAAAATACTGGCTGCTTCGCTCGGAAAATGCGGCACCCGAAAATATTATTGAAGAATTTGATTGGGTGGTCGCCGCAGAGTTTGCCGACAGTGTCGGGGCAGATGTTATTAATTCATCACTTGGCTATTTCACATTTGACGATTCCACGCAAGACCATACGTATGCTGATATGAATGGCAAGGTTGCCCTGTCCTCCATTGGAGCTAACAGGGCTGCCAGAAAAGGAATGGCGGTTGTGGTGAGTGCCGGCAATTCAGGACCGGGCTATATAGGCTCACCGGCGGACGCGGATAGTGTTTTAACCATAGGCGCGGTTGATGCAGGCGGAACCCTGGCCGGATTCAGCTCACGCGGACCAAGTTATGACAATCGGATAAAACCAAATGTCGCCGCACAGGGCAAAGGCAGTGTTGTAGCTTCCACAACAAGCGGAACTATAAACGCTAATGGAACATCTTTCTCATCACCCATTTCGGCCGGCGCTGTTGCCTGCTTGTGGCAGGCCAACCCGGGCAAAACAAATATGCAGGTTCTTAAGGCTGTAGAAAAAAGCTCCACACAATACAACTCCCCCGATTCGCTCTTGGGGTATGGCATTCCGAATATGTGCGTGGCCAACATGGTTTTAGGAGGAACGGATCGTTCTCTGTTGGGACAGGATAAAATTATTGAATCCTTTCCGAACCCATTCGAAACGTCCATTCAAATCACCTTTTACTCTTTAGAAGGGCAAACAATATCTATTTGCTTGTTCGACATACGCGGCAGAAAGATTACAGAAGAAACTCAAAGAGTCAATGCGAACAGTGTAAATTATTTTACGATACACGATGTTGAAAACCTGGAAAGCGGCATGTATATACTGAACATTTCAGGTACAGGCAGCAACTACTACAAAAAGCTGATCAAAAATTAGAGGGCTTTATTTTTAACAACTTAAAGATCTCTTCCTGTTTCAATTCTTTTACCTCCGAAGGTTTCATTCCGGCCAGGCCCAACTCTTCGATCTGTATACGTATGAGACGCAACGTAGGAAACCCGACTTTAGCGGTCATTTTTCGTACCTGGTGATTTTTACCTTCGGTAATACTCAAACGTATCCACGAAGTAGGTATGCTTTTCCTGACACGTATAGGAGGTACGCGATCGGGTATTCCTTCAGGCGGCTCTATGGCTTCGGTGTGCGCAGGCAGCGTTTGATATGTTTTTCCTTCAACAGTAATTGTAACGCCCTTACTCAGTTGTGCAATTGCAGCATCAGTAACGGCACCATCAACCTGTGCAAGGTAGGTTCTGGTGTGCTTAAATGTGGGATGCAATAAATAATGATTAAGCTTTTTATCGTTGGTGATCAGCAACAGACCTTCACTATCCGCGTCCAGCCGGCCAACCGGGTATACATCTTTAGGAAAAGTGAACAACTCGGCCAGCGTGGTATTGTTGCCTTCTTTGGTGAATTGCGATAACATTCCATAAGGTTTGTAAGCGATAAAATATTTTAACGGTGATTGTATCATACACTTTTTGTAAAAAAATTGTTACGATGTTTCAATGCAACCAAAAATAAAACACCCATCATGCCAAAAGGCGCGATGGGTGTTTTTGTGAATACATTATTTTTATTCCTCTTCGCCCTCTTCCTTTTTAGGCTGCTCTATAGGCTTAGGCTGCTCCTTAGGAGCATTAGGATCTACGAAATCTTTACGCAACACCGTGAATACAGTTCTGCGGTTTTTCTGGTGACCTGCTTCTTTTTCTTCAACAGTAGCCATCTTTGCTATCTGGGCATCAGTTACCAAAAGACGTTTTTCACCATAACCCTGAGGCACCAAACGGGCCGCGTTAATTCCTTTCGACAACAAATAGTCGACACAGGATTTTGCCCGGGCCTTAGACAGTGTTAAGTTAAACGCGTCACTTGCACGTGAGTCAGTGTGCGCACTTAGCTCAATTACGATCGTTGGGTTATCCACCAATGTCTGGTAAAGGAAATTCAAAGAATCTTTCGACTCTGGTCTCAGATCAGCTTTACCAAGGTCATATAACACATCAGGGAAACGAATTTCCTTTTCAATTGGTGTCAGACAGAAGTCGTGCTTAAATACTTTTGATTCTGTTAAACCAACAGTAGTTTCTTTCGCTTTAACGCTACTGTTCAGGAAGCCTTTCGGAGCCTCTACCGTTTTTATCTCATTACCTACAGTTGCCGTTAAAACGTAAGATGTGTTTTCATTAACATAACGTTTATCGGCATTTTCGGCAAACTTATAATATCCGCTTTTATCTGTTTTTGTTTCAGCGGTGCTTCCGTCTGAACCAACCAACTTCATTGTTACCCCTTCAATTGTTTCTTTGAACTTACAGTCGGTTATCACACCTTCAATAGTAAACATCATCGGAGGTAAAGAGAACTGCCAGATATCGTCGCCGCCTTTTCCGCCTTCGCGGTTAGATGCGAAGTACCCTCTTTCTTTTTTGCCTTCAAAAATAATTCCGAAGTCGTCAGCGTTTGAGTTGATCGGGCTTTGAAGGTTTGTAACCTCTCCCCATTTTTTATCGCCGGTTTTCTTTGCTTTAAATATATCCAGACCTCCCATTCCTAAATTACCATTTGAAGCAAAGTATAAGTTGCCATCATCGTGCAGGAAAGGATACCCTTCATAACCGGGAGTATTAATGCCGGGACCAAGGTTTACAGGTTCGCTCCACTCTTTCGTCTTTTTATCAAATGAACTCATCCAAAGATCTTTGTCACCAAAACCGCCTGGCATATCAGAACTGAATACAAGTATAGTTTCGTCTAAAGATAAAGCCGGGTGTCCGAAAGAAGAACTATCGGTACAGAAAGGTATTTTTTTAGGTTCCTCCCAAACTTTTCCTTTTATAGTTGTTGTATAAATGCCGCAAGGAAGTATTTTATTCTTTTGCGCGTTGCAACGTGTAAACACCATGAAATTACCCTTTTTACTTATAACAGTGGATCCATCGTTACCCTCAGTATTTACAGGTGGTGTAATCGGAGATGGTGTACTCCATTTCCCGTTTTTATCAAGTTTTGTTTCAAAAATATCACTGAAATTTTGTCCTATACCACCGTCCATTTTCCCGCCTGTTGCACCTTCACGGGTAGAAGTGAAATAAAGTGAGGTGTATTTTTTATCGATGTACGACGGGCTGAAATCGAGCTGCTTTGAGTTGATCTGAGCAACAGGTTCAACTTTCATACGTGTAGGTGAATCTTTCCACTTTTGTGCTAATTCGCACGACTTAGCACCATTTTCTCCTCTTGGATCTTCAGGCACTTCTTTCTTGTATTTGTTGTATTGCACTAAAGCTTCATCGTATTTTCCGTTGATCTTTTTGGCATCAGCCAGGTATAACCTTGCTTTTGAATCAGGGTATTTCGCCTGGATGGCCTTATCATACCATTGTTCAGCGCTTTTATTATCGTTTATCAAACGGTAACATTCGGCAGTTTGGAAAATTATCCTGGCTTTATCTTCCTTCTTGTTAGAGGCAGCATAGGCCTTTTTGTAAAGCTCAATTGCAGTAAAATATTCGCGGGATTTGAATGATTTATCTGCATCTTTTATAAAGTTTTTTTGAGCGAAAGCGCTAACAGAAAAAACAATAACACTTGCCAGTGCAATGAAGGCTAGTTTTGTAATTTTCATGAGGATAGTTGGTTTAGGCGTTTGGTTTAATAACGGGCGCTAAAATAACAAATAATTTTAAATAAAAAGTATTTATTTCGAAAGAATACAAGCCTTTAAATGTTCAAAGTTCGAAGTTCAAAGTTCAAAGTTAGCCGCTGAAAGTCAGAAACTTGCATATTTCACCGGTGTTAGGTTAAAATTATAATTCAATCGATATTAAACAGGCCCCGGATGATAGTTAAATTAACCAATTTACTCCTCTCAAAATTTAGCTGACAAGTGGAAGTTGGAAGTCAGGAGTCGGAAGTCGGAAGTCGGAAGTCGGAAGTGGGAAGTGGGAAGTTGGAAATGCTACGTAAAACGTTATTAAATAGTAAATTTGGCGAGACACTTTATGGCAGACAGAGAAAATATAACTATAAAAAATAAAAAAGCTTCGTTTGAATACAGCTTTATTGACACTTATGTTGCAGGCATTCAACTGTACGGTACTGAAATAAAATCTATCCGCGAAAGCCAGGCCGGCATCAACGAGGCCTTTTGTACGTTTATTGACAATGAATTATTTGTCAGGAATATGCATATTGCCGAATACAAACAAGGCACTTATAACAATCATCAAACCAAGCGCGACCGTAAATTACTGCTTAATAAAAGCGAGCTGGACAAATTACAATACCAGTTAAAAGATAAAGGACTGACCGTGATCCCGCTTCGCTTATTTATTAATGACAAAGGACTTGCCAAGCTGGAAATAGCGTTGGCAAAGGGAAAGAAGGTGTTTGACAAACGCGACGATATTAAAAAACGCGACCTGGAAAGGGAAACCCAGAGAAGGTTTAAATAGGTTCAAATTGGTTTGAAAGAGTTTCAGGTTACAAGTTTCAAGTTGTTACAAGCTGAACCTGAAACCAACAAACTTGAAACCTTTTCAAACCTGAAACCAAATTAAAAGCCCCTTCTGATCTCTCAGAAAGGGCTTTTAATTTTATTATTTTCTTCGACTTAGAAGTGGAAGTTAACCATGATAGAGCTTACGCTGTTACCAATTCCAAAAGAGCTGCCACCTGCAGTTTTTGTAGTTGTTGTTGTAGCTGCAGTTCCTGACCATGACTCAGATGACATTTCACCTTCGCCTGTTGAGCTGAAGTTGATACCCCACCAATATTCAGCACCTACAGAAATTTTAGGAGCGATGAAGTATTCAGCACCGATCAAACCATTCAAACCTAAACCAAAAGTGCTTCCTGATTTATTTGAAGTAACACCAGCACCTTGTCCGAATGAATTAGTATGAGAAGTGTTAGTAGCAGAAAGAGCATTACCATAAGTGTAAGTGTCTTTACCACCGCCCAACATGATCATCAGCATACCACCATAATACCCTTGCAAACGGGTAGTGCCTCTTCTTTTTTCCAAACCGGCACCAATGATAATGTCATTGCTGCTTGATTTGTGCTCATCAGTAACCTGTGCAGGAGGAGTTGCAGTTGAAGTTACGTCAGTTACAAGCATTTTTGATGTAGTTGAACCAAAATTCAAACCGATAGCAGCACGGTATGCTGTTTTTTCGTCTTTGAACATTTTTCCAACAATGTACTGAGTTGAACCTGCAGGGTTTGTCATTGTTGTTCCCTGAGAACCACCCATAACACGACCAACAGCATTTAACGCAGGTACGGCATCAAAGCCGATAGACCAATCGTTAGCTTCTGGCAAATACTTTTCACCTTTTTTAGATGTCAAGTCTTGAGCGAAAGCAGCGGTTACACCGATTGCTAAAGCCACTACTAATACTGATTTTTTCATAGATTTTGTTGTTTAGTTTAATTGTTTAGGATTAATCGTTTTCAAAATTTAACGCTGCAAATATAAAGCGAATTTTAACGCAAAAGTTTATGAACATTTTCTTTATTTTTAACAATCATTTGTTAATAAGCAGGTTAAGTAAACTCAAAAAACCGCTAAAATTGTTAAAAAAGTACATTTTAATGCTTTTAACAATATCTTACTTTCTACCCCATTCTTTCTCTTCTAACAAGGGTACAAATCTAAAATCACCGAAACTAACTATCTGAATATCAGAATTGTTTGCTTTTACAAGTCTTTTCATAACATACGCATCATTTTCGCCGCCAACAGGTATAACCATTAAACCACCTGATTTTAACTGACTTACAAGATCAGGGGGTATGATCGGGGCGCCAGCGGTAACAATAATCTTATCAAAAGGAGCAAATGCGGGTAAGCCTTTAAAGCCATCTCCGTAAAAAAACTTAGGTAAATACCCTAATTTCGGTAAAAGCGAACTTGTCCGGTCAAAAAGCATCTTTTGTCGCTCAATGGTAAATACTTTAGCCCCCATTTCAAGTAAAACCGATGTTTGATAACCGGAGCCGGTACCAACCTCCAGTACTTTGTCTCCTTTTTTAATATCCAACAGTTCGGTTTGAAAAGCTACAGTATGTGGTTGTGAAATAGTTTGTCCCTCACCTATTGGAAAAGCTTTGTCCTGATAAGCGAATTCGACAAAAGCATTATCGAGGAATAAATGCCGCGGAATAGTTTCTATGGCCTTAAGCACCTGTTTATCACTTATACCCTTCTCCTTTACCTGCAAGGCCAGTTGCTTACGCAAACCTTTGTGCCTATAACTATCTTCCATACTTCTATGCTTATTACCGGGGCGAAATTTCACCCATTAAACGCACTAACATCAATAACGACTTAACAAAGTAATGTAGGATATGCTACGAAGTACTCAGTATGCACAAAAGTAGCCCGCAGTATTATACATTATATATTGCATTTTGAATAAAAGTAACAATGCAATGTTCAAATCTGAATTTCAGAATTGATTATTGCATATAATGAGCAGCTAACTTTGTGGTTTGCGCTTTTTAAGAATTACACACCTACGTGCCAAAACACTCCGGTGTGCAGGCACGGAGACATACAGAGAATACACTGAGTTGCACGGAGAAAAAATAAAACGCTGTGGTTCTCAGTGAACCTCTGTGAAACTAAAAAATTATATGGTAAAGATCGGGGTTTTAGGAGCCGGCCATTTGGGCAAAATACATTTGTCGATCATAAAACAACTTCCGCAATTCGGACTGGTCGGCTTTTATGATGCAGACCCGCTTACAGCAAAAAAAATTGCAAATGAATTAAATGTGAAGCCGTACGCTTCTATTGATGAGCTTATAGAAGATTGTGATGCGATTGATATTGTAACGCCTACCATCACACACTTTGAATGCGCGTCAAAAGCGCTGAAAAAAACAAGACATGTATTTATTGAAAAACCATTGACACATACACTTAAGGAAGCCAAAAAACTACTTACCCTGGCCAACGAGGCGAATGTAAAAATACAGGTGGGCCATGTGGAACGTTTTAACCCGGCTTTTTTAACTGCAGCACCCTATATTTCTGAACCATTATTTATTGAAACACACCGCCTCGCGCAATTCAATCCGCGGGGTACGGATGTTTCGGTAGTACTCGACCTAATGATACACGATATTGATATTGTGCTAAGTATTGTTAAAGCAAATATTAAACGGGTGAGCGCCAGCGGAGTGGCAGTTGTTAGTGATACACCCGACATTACCAACGCGCGGATCGAATTCGATAACGGATGTGTGGCTAATCTTACTTCGAGCCGTATTTCGCTGAAGAATATGCGTAAAACCCGCTTTTTTCAAAAAGATGCGTATATTTCCGTTGATTTTTTAGATAAGAAGGTGGAGATGGTGAGGCTTAAACCTGTTATGGGTGATGTTGATCCGCTCGCAATAACAATTGATCTGGGTAAAAACAAAGGTATGAAGCAAATATTTTTTGAAAATAAAACAGCAGAACCTAACAACGCCATTAAATTGGAACTTGAAGCATTTGCCAATGCTATTCTTAATAACACTTCAACTCCTGTACCTATCGAAGACGGGTATAAGGCACTCGATGTGGCCCACCTGATCATTGATAAAATAAAGTTATCCTCGGTTACGGAAGATATTAACAACGGACAATAACCTTTAAAGAACAACGTTAAATTATCAGTGTACAGATCAGCATATATTTTTGTGCTATTACCGGCTATTACTCTTTTATCAGCGTGTAGTTCAATTGACCCTGCAACACAAATTCCTTCCTACGTTCATATTGACAAGATCAATTTAACCACCACCTATTCAGCAGAAGGAACTTCCTCATCAAAAATTACGGATGCATGGGTTTATGTAGGGGACCAGTATATCGGAACCTTTGAGCTTCCCGCAACGGTTCCTGTTCTGAAAGAGGGTTTGAGCAATGTGAGTATTGGTGCCGGAATAAAAATAAACGGTATATCGGCGAATCGCGGCGCCTATGGTTTTTACGGGCCATATATACAAAATCAAACATTGAAACGCGGAGAAAAAATAAACTTAACTCCAACTGTAAACTATTTAACCGGCCTTAGTTTTCCCTGGAAAGAGGACTTTGAAACCATTGGCATCTCCATGATCAAAGGGACAGGAAGTGATACCGTCATACAAAAAGCAGGACTCCCGAATGCATTTGAAGGCAGCAGCTGCGGCGTAGTTTATCTTCCAGGAAATTATTTTGAAGGTGTTTCATCTTCCTCATTTGCACTCCCGAACAATGGCGATGATGTATTTCTTGAACTGAATTATAAGACAAATAATGCTTTTACCGTAGGGATTTATGCAAGCAGTTCAGGTGTGCCTATCCCTGCATTAACCATTAAGCCAAGCGCGCAATGGAATAAAATTTATGTGAACCTGAGTACTATTACGCAACTGGTACCATCAACCTCTTACGCTGTTTTTTTTAGCATGAGCAGGGACGCCGCCGTTTCACAGGCCGAATTGTACCTGGATAATATAAAACTTATTCACCGCTGAATTCATGAAACGAACACGATTGCGACATATAAAAAAAGAGGCGTACGCATTTTGCATTCATTGAGTTCCATATCTGCCGCCGGCAGAAAATTTGACTATTAAAATTAAATTCGGCTTCGAATGAATAAAAGGTTACAAGCCAGCAAGTATCTTTTGTTTGACGCGCTAAGCGCGGCTTTGGCCTGGACCCTTTTCTTCCTGTACCGCAAAGTTTATATCGAGCCCGAAAAATTCGGACGATCTGTTCCTGTGGAATTCAACTCCAAGTTTTACTATAGCCTCATTGCCATCACTATATTCTGGATCCTGTTTTATTATCTGACAGGCTACTATTTAAATCCCTACAGAAAATCGCGACTTAAAGAAATGGGGCAAACCCTTTTCATCAGCATGGTCGGTGTAATTGTAATATTTTTCATACTCCTGCTCGATGATGAAGTGGTTTCATACAAAACCTATTATCAATCATTGCTCGTATTATTTGGATTGCATTTTGGATTGACATTCATTCCCCGTCTTATTTTATCGTCGATAACAAACAACAGGATCCATAACCGCATAATCGGATTTAACACCGTTTTAATTGGCAGCAACGAAAACGCGTTAAAACTATTCAACGAAATGCAAACACAGCCCAAATCATCGGGAAATAAATTTGCAGGCTTCGTTCATGTGGATAACAAGAATGGCTATTCTCATCAACTTAAAGAAAATCTTACGCATCTGGGCGAACTGAGCGAAATAAAAAAGATAGTACATGAATACGCTATTGAAGAAGTTATTATTGCCATAGAAACCTCCGAACACGAACATATCGGGCATATCGTTAACGAGATCGATGACGGCGGGCTGATGATAAAGATCATCCCGGATATGTATGATATTTTATCCGGTTCAGTACGCATGACCTCCATTTTCGACGCGCCGCTTATTGAGATTTCACGTGAGATAATGCCGGTATGGCAGCAATCCTTTAAACGCATGTTCGATGTGGTCGTATCGTTATTTGTACTGATCGGATTTTCGTGGTTATATATCATACTTATAATACTTGTTAAAAGCACTTCAAAAGGGCCCGCCTTTTATAGTCATGAGCGCATAGGCTGGCACGGCAAACCTTTTTTTATTCATAAATTCCGCTCCATGTATATTGATGCGGAAAAACAGGGGCCTGCCCTGTCACGGAAATTGGATCCGCGCATAACGCCATTAGGGCGCTTTTTGCGTAAAGTACGGCTGGATGAGTTCCCGCAATTTTTCAATGTGCTGATCGGTGAAATGTCGATCGTTGGACCCCGCCCGGAACGCCAGTTTTACATTGACCAGATTGTTAAACAGGCTCCTCACTACAAGCATCTGCACAAAGTGAGACCCGGCATCACTTCATGGGGACAGGTAAAATACGGTTATGCCGAAAACGTTGAACAAATGGTGGCACGCCTTAAGTATGACATCATTTACATTGAGAACATGAGCCTCGCGCTCGATTTCAAGATCCTCATCTATACGGTGCTGATTGTGATCCAGGGCAGAGGGAAGTGATATCAACGAATAGCGAATAAAAAAACGAATTTACGAATCTGGTTTCTTCAACAATTCGTAATTTGTACATTCGTAAATAATTCGCAATTTATAGTTAATAGTAATATTGTAGTAATATGAAAAACATAACCGTTATCGGATCCGGAACAATGGGCAATGGGATTGCTCATACGTTCGCGCAATTTGGATTTAATGTGTCACTGGTTGATATTTCACAGCCGGCCCTGGACAAGGCACTGGCTACAATTTCAAAAAACATTGACCGGCAGGTTGCGAAAGGCGCTGTTACCGAAACCGATAAAGTCAACACACTTAAAAATATTAAAACGTTTACAACACTTACAGAAGGTGCAAAAAATGCTGACCTCGTTGTAGAAGCCGCGACAGAAAACATTGAAACAAAACTGAATATTTTCCGTGAGCTGGATAAAATTTGTCCTGTTAACACAATTTTAGCATCTAACACGTCATCTATTTCAATTACCAGAATCGGTTCCGTTACCAAACGTCCCGACAAAGTGATAGGCATGCACTTTATGAATCCTGTACCGGTAATGAAACTGGTTGAAGTGATCCGTGGTTACTCTACTTCAAATGAAGTGAATGAACTGATCTTTGCAATTTCAAAAAAACTGAACAAGGTACCCGTTGAAGTGAATGACTACCCCGGCTTTGTAGCGAACCGTATTTTAATGCCAATGATAAATGAAGCTATCTATTCGCTGTATGAAGGTGTGGCGGAGGTTGAAGAAATTGATACCGTAATGAAACTGGGAATGGCTCATCCTATGGGACCATTGCAATTGGCGGACTTTATCGGGCTTGATGTATGCCTGTCAATTTTAAAAGTATTACACGAAGGTTTTGGAAATCCGAAATATGCTCCATGTCCGTTATTGGTAAATATGGTAACTGCAGGCCACCTTGGTGTTAAGAGCGGGAACGGATTTTACAAATACGCTGCGGGATCAAAAGAATTAGTGGTTGCTGACGGATTCAGAAAACAGGTTCTTCCCCATATTTAAGAGGTTGTTTAAATTTATACCTGTAAATTTATATGAGCGCATTTTTTTCTCAGACGAGGCACTTTTACAGGCAATAGCTCAGCGACCTCTTGCCGAAAAAAGTAACGAAGTATGAGGAAAAAAGGCGCCATAGCAAAATGCAGGGATAAATTTCAAACAACCTCTAAAGCAGGACGAAAGAATTCACTGAACCACCTCCGCTTTATCGGAAAAATTACAGGCAGAATAATCCCGGACTACATTATACAAAGTATCGCGTTCAACGGGCTGGCGATTTACTTGTTTGATGAGTTCAACTAACTGTTGAGTAGTTAAAGCGGGATTCTGCTCCTCAGAACCGGCCATAGTATATATTTTTGTACTATCATCGATAGTGCCGTCAATATCATCCACACCAAAACTCAGGGACAACTGTGCTGTGGTTCGCCCGATCATCGGCCAGTACGCTTTCAAATGCGCAACATTATCCATAAAAATACGGGCGATGGCATAGTTGCGGAGGTCTTCAACCACACTTACTTCCGGTAAATGACTCATTTGATTATCCTTGTTCCGGAACTTTAGCGGAATAAATGTATTGAACCCATTGGTTTTATCCTGCAGTGTACGCAAACGATTCATGTGGTCAATACGATGTTCGAATTTTTCCATATGCCCGTATAACATGGTCGCGTTTGAGGGAATACCTAATTTGTGGGCCGTTTCATGTATCTCCAGCCATTGCGCACTGGTACATTTATCCTCACAAATTTGTTTGCGCACTTCTTCATCAAAAATTTCGGCGCCGCCTCCGGGTAATGAATTAAGTCCATAATCCTTAAAGTATTTCAAACCTTCCTCATAACTCATTTTCGCTTTGCGGAACATGTATTCCAATTCTACAGCGGTAAAGGCTTTAACGTGCAGATCGGGACGATACTGTTTTATCTTTTTAATCAGATCGGCAAAATATTTTAATCCCATTTTGGGATGAACCCCTCCCACTATATGTACTTCAGTTACAGGTTGTCCATCATACTTTTTTATAATGTCCAGTATCTGCTCTTCATTTAATTCCCATGATCCTTCTTTTTGCTTTAACAAGCGTGAGTAGGAACAAAACTTACAGTCGAATACACAGATATTAGTTGGCTCAATGTGAAAGTTGCGGTTAAAAAAAGTTTTGTTACCGTGTTTTTGTTCGCGGATGTGATTGGCGAGTGTGCCAACAAAACCTAACTCGCCTTTGTAATACAGTGTTACTCCTTCATCGATGGTGATACGCTCATTATTCAGAATTTTTTCGGCAATTATCTTTAATTCCTCAGGTAATGCTGTAGAAGCGATGAGTTGTTGAATATTCTCCATATTAGATTCATTTAAGCATTTTGAAATTCTTCACTTACTTTTCTTGCTTGATCAAGAAAAGTAACAAAAGAAATCAAGACAAAACGATTCCTCCCCACCAAGCTACCCGGCATCGCGTTTTGTCACTCCCGACCCGCTCAGATCAACAAAAATTCCGCAATTATTTTTAAATTCTACTTATAACGCCCCGGCTAATACAAAGTTACTTATTATTAACTTTATACCGAAGCAAAACAATGGCCACAAAACGAATATTAATAGTTGAAGACGAAGAACACCTTCGTAATATGCTGAGACTTAATCTTGAGCTGGAAGGTTATTTTGTTCAGACGGCCGACAATGGTAAAAAAGCCTTGCTGGAATTCCGTTCTGCGCGATATGATCTGCTTGTGCTGGATGTAATGCTGCCCGAAATGGACGGCTATACGCTTTGCGAAACAATACGATTGGAAAACACAACTGTTCCTGTTTTATTTTTAACGGCTAAGGCCGGGAGTGATGACAGGATAAAGGGCCTGAAGCTCGGAGCTGATGATTATTTAGCCAAGCCATTTAACCTGGAAGAATTTTTACTTCGTATTAAAATTTTATTAAAACGCTCTGAGAAAACATATCACGCTGACAAAACAGCCGACACCTATACCTTTGGCGAAAGCAATATTAATTTTTTAACATTCGAAATTACAGGTGTTCAGGGACAAAGACAACAGCTCAGTAAACGCGAAGTGATGTTACTGAAATTACTTATTGATCGCAAAGGAGAAGTTGTGTCACGTGAACAGATCCTTGAAACCGTCTGGGGAGTTGATGTTTACCCATCAACGAGAACCATAGATAATTATATTTTAGCTTTCCGGAAATACTTTGAAAGAGATCCGAAGGAACCAAAACATTTCCATTCAATAAGAGGCGTGGGGTATAAATTTACAGAATAGACAACTCTATTCCTTAACTATTCTGACTTCCGTTCTCCTGTTTTTTTGCTTGCCTTTATCTGTACTGTTATCCGCGACAGGCTGTGCATCCCCGTATCCTTTGGCAGTAACATGATCCGGAGCAACACCTTTTTTTATTATGTAATCCCGAACGGTTTTGGCCCGATCTTCTGAAAGCTTCTGGTTGACATCCTTAGCCCCCACATTATCAGTATGGCCCGCGATCTCAATAACAAGCGATTTTTTAAGCATCATATATTCAGCCAATTCATTCAGCTCTTTTGATGACTCAGGCCGCAAAGAGGCTTTGCCGGTATCAAAAAAAACATTATCGAGTGTATAGGTTTTCGGCAGATCAAAAATAATGTTCACATCAAAACTTACAAGCGTATCTTTTGAAACAAGCAGTGTAAGTGTTGAATAATCAACATTCGTGCTGAAGGCTTTATACTTCAACTTATAGGTCGCTCCTTTAGGAACAAGTATTTTAAATTTCCCATCTTCTTTTGTAATACCGCTATATTGCTTTTTAGTGGTGGTATTTTCAAAAGTTACCGCTTCACCGGCCTGGGGTTTCTTTTTATTATCAGCTACATTAACTGTTAAGCAAGCCTCTGTGAGGGTTGGTTCCAGGTCCTGTGCATTAGCAATGCCAACGAATAAAAAAGGAATGATGACAAATAATTTTCTCATGTTCAATGGTATTTATATCAACTAAAGTACGAATTATACCCAACTAAATCGCGCTCAATACTATATCGTGAACGGGATAAATTTCAGCATAAATGCAACGATCTACTCCGTATTATGTACAACCGGTCAATCCAGGTTCTCACAACTAATTCTGATCTCGTTCATACAGCAAAACCCAATAGAACAGGTTTATCGGCTACAAATCGTTTTAAAATCACAATACTCACAGACGGCTTTATCTTCCGTTTTGTTGAACGAAACAGCGGGATCGTAAATTTCTTCCAATATACTTTTAAGCACTATTTCGAATTTCTGCAGATGGTCAGTAGTGATTTTATCACTATCAACAATTTTAACAGTTTTTAATCCGGCACTCAGCTGGCGGAAACTAATTATACCCGACTGAACACTATTGAAATTTTTAACGACACTATTTTTATGATAAAGCCATGCATACATTAATAACTGAAAGCTTTTGTTTAAGTTGAGGTCGTGCTTCAGCAATTCCCATTCTTTCACATTCAGCTCTTTATCCTCTGTTCTGCCGGTCTTATAATCAATGATCCTTGAAGTGTTGTTAAACATATCAACGCGGTCGATCTTGCCCCTGGTTTTAACAATTTTGCTACCTACTGTGATCTCACTTTCAAAAGCTTGCTCCAGCTTCTCTATGATCAACCTGTTCTTTTGCTCACTTAATGCACCCAGCATTTCAATCTCTTTGTCCAAAAAGCCCTGAATAAATTTATTCGCGACTTTAAGGGTTAACAAATTCTTTCCATATGCGAGATCGTCGGCAGGATAATAGGATTCGAAATTCTGCTTTAGTATTTGTTCAGTTTGTTCTTTCATCGCCTTCAGATCACTTACGGCTAATGCTTTGCCAATAATTGGCTTATAAAATTCTTCCAGCGTTTTATGAATAACATTTCCAAGAGTATCGGCTCCAATGGTCTCTTCTACTTCATTGGTTTCCTTCAATTGACCTACAAGGTGAAAATAAAATCTGAGTGAGCAATTACGGTAAATATTCAAAAGTGAAGGAGAAAAACCCTCTTCACCCTTTTTATTGATGATCTCCAGTATATCATCGGTTTTTCTAATAGTTATTGGCGTTTCACCGGCCTGTTGCTCAATACTTACTTCAAGCAATTGTTCATTTATAGTACTTCCTTTATTAACCTGCGGAAACTCATATAATAATTGGGTCAAAAACCTGCTTTTTTCCCCTCCCCCAAGATTATCCGACTCCGTATTATATATGATATGAATATTTTTAGCGCGTTGCAGCAAACGATAAAAGTGGTAGGCGAAGATCGAATCCTTTTCCGAATATGTTGGCAAACCAAATACCCGCTTTACATCAAAAGGGATAAATGAGTTTTGTGTTTTGCCGGACGGCAACAACCCTTCATTAACGGACAGCAAAATAATATTCTCAAAATCAAGTGTACGGGTTTCCAACACTCCCATTACCTGCAGCCCCGATACAGGTTCACCATAAAATGAAAGATTGGTGGCGCGTATCAATTGTTTTAAAAGACCATGAAAGGTTTTAATATCCGTAATTGCCGGATAACTTTCCGTTAAAGATCTTATACGTTTTATGATTTTAGAATACGCAAAAAGATATTCCAATTCGAGATTGGTTTTCGAAGTATCAGTGTTATATTTTCTATTCCATTGTTCAACAGAACGTTCTTTCAAAGAATCCATGAGTGAATACAGGCAATCGAAGATCGACCCGACAGTTGACCACTTATTAAAAAACACATTCAGCAGACGGGTTTTCTCTGATACAGATGCACCAAGCACCGGATCGAACGTTTTAAGCGTACAGAACACAATGTTCTTTTCCTGCAAATAGTTGACCAGCTTTTGTGTAATAGCTTCTGTCCCGCTATTTAAAAGCAATTTAGTATACGGATGATTAAGCAAATTAATCACATCATGGTGATAAAATTGCGCGTTGCGGTTGAGTCGCCGCGCATTTTCATGTAACTGAAACAGCAATTCACTAAAACCGCTGATTGGTGTATTCTTCAATGGATAACCCATTGTTACATTCACATTACTCACCTGCTCCGGCAGGGAATGTAACACAGGAAACAACAGATTTTCGTCCGCAAGCACAATAGCGGTTTGTGTTAAATTGGTTTGCGGATTGTCTTTTAAAAGATCGCCGATCAGCTGGCCCGCCAGCTTTGCCTGAGCAATGTTTTTTGAAACACCCGTAACAGTTATTCTTTTCTGATCAGTGTTCAGGTCATTCCCAATCCACTGGAACTCATTTTTGCTATTTATCTTGAATAAGTCCGTCTCCTTGTGTCTTCGAAGGAACCTTCCGGCTTCCTGCATCTTATCATTCATATAATATGAATCGGCATCCCATAGCGTTTCGGCTTTACCAAGACTAATCAACTCTCTGAAAATTTTTTCTTCCGCCGCATTCAGTGCATTAAAGCCGGCAAAAATTATTTTATGCCAATTGTGTTGTTTTATTTTTTCACCGGCCTGCCCGGCAACGACCCTATACGCCAGGCCCTGATAGGCTCTCTTGCTTTTAAGCAACCTTTCAGTGAAGCCGGTATAATATTTTCCGGTCGATTCCCAGAAATGCAGATAATCCTGTTGAAAGGGTGTAAGATCAGGCCCCAAAAGACTCCAGCTCTCCAACTCTTTTATATTTCTCAGATTTCCGAACAGATCCTTTGCATTTACCAGGTAACTATCAATGTCATTAAAGTCACTCAATAATATTTGCCCCCATTTCGTGAACTCATCAAAACTT
This sequence comes from Bacteroidota bacterium, assembly GCA_016183775.1. NCBI lineage: Bacteria > Pseudomonadati > Bacteroidota > Bacteroidota bacterium. The sequence goes on along the minus strand of JACPDY010000080.1, from coordinate 50,681 downwards.
TCAGCTTTATCCTTTTCGGAATCCCTGTACACCTCATATATAGAAAAAATTTCGGGCGACCAGAATGGCCTGTCCATTCGCCTTGCCAACGCAGCCTTAAAGAATAAACCCGCCCGGCGATTTGGAAAAACAAGGCACAATTCACTCATCTTATCGGGATAAGTTTTAAAAACATACTCGGCTACGTGATCGAGAAAGGTTTGCATAATATATCAGGCCTCATCCCACCCTTCTCCAATTGGAGAAGGAGCAGATTATTCACTTCCTAAAGAATTCAAATAAATTTAGTACTATTTTTGTCACTTATAAAAACACCACAAGGACGTGAATTACCCGCAGTACCGCAAATACAAGAATAATAAAAGTTATTTCAAAATAAGTTCCCCCGATACATTTGAAGAGATCAGAGCTACCGGCGGGAAATATTTTCTATATCAATTCAACGCGAAAATATTACCCGATCGAAATTTCATCTCTGACATGTTACACAACTATGAAGAGCACTGGGAGGTTATAACAGAAAGCGAATACAAATCCATTCAGCTTAACCATGAATAGTTTCACTCCTGCCGTAATTCGCGATCACTTTTGATTCAAAATCGAGCCACTCTTTCCAGCGCTTATCAACCTCTTCAGGATTAAGATGTTTCCTGGCAAGTTGGATAAACGTAGTGTAATGCCCCGCTTCGCTGATCATCAGCTCACGGTAAAAATCAGCAAGTTCTTTGTCTTTTATATTTTCAGTCAGCACTTTAAACCGCTCGCAACTGCGCGCCTCTATCATCGCCGAGAACAATAAGCGATCCATAAGGACGATCTCCCTGCGATAACCTGTACGCATAAACTTATAGAGTTCATTCACATAGCTGTCCTTTCGCTCCGGAGCTAACTTAAATCCCCTTGCTTTTATCTTTTGGTGAACCATTTCAAAGTGCGAAAGTTCTTCCTGCGCGATCTTCAGTAACACATCCACCATTTCAGTATAATCGGGATAACTAACCACCATAGAAATGGCATTTGAGGTCGCCTTTTGTTCGCACCAGGCGTGATCAATTAAAATCTCTTCGAGATTGGATTCGGCTATATTTGCCCAACGGGGGTCAGTAGGTAATTTTAATCCCAGCATGTTATTGTTTAGCTATTTGGTCGCCTACAAAATATTTCATCATCGGGCCGCTGATCATGCTTGTAACCAATGCCATCACCACGAGCGCGACAAACATTTTTTCATTGATCAATCCGGCATTCAAAGCAAGCGTACCCAGTATGATCTCCATTGCTCCCCTTGCATTTAAGCCAAAGCCAACTGCCAATGATTCACGCTTTGTTAAACCGCCAAGGTATGCTCCAAGGCTGGCACCAAATGATTTGCAAAATATCGCAATGGCCAATACAATAAGCACTAATTGAATGTCGAAATTCCGGATAAAATCAACCTTCAATCCGAGCGAAACGAAAAACAAAGGAGCAAAAACATTGGTTACAAACTGGTGAATGATCTCCCGTGCTTTCTCGTGCAAATGCACCGAATCGCCAAAAGCAATACCCATGATAAAGGCCCCCAATATAGCATGCAGCCCTATCTTTTCTGTAAATGCGGCACCAAGAAAACAAAAACCAAGGCAAATAGACAACACTCCGCCCGGCCATGAAAGTTTAGTCTGTATCCAGGGCAGTGTTCTGTCAATGATGCGCTTACCAATAAGCAGCATAAACAAACCGAACCCCAATACCATACCTATTGTATTCCATATATTGTGTATCTCTCCTTCCTGCCCGATCAAACTTAAAATCAATGAAAAAACAAGCCAGCCAGTAAGGTCATCGAATATTGCAGCAGAAATAATAACCATGCCAACCTTTGTTTTAAACATATTCAGATCCATCAAAATGCGTGTAATTACAGGTAAAGCAGAAATGGCCATAGCTGTACCAAAAAACAATGCATAGATCGATTTATCCTGCCCATCACATTGAAGCACCTGTGGAAACATCCAAACTCCCGCAAATCCTATTACAAAAGGAATGATCATACTTGTTACACTGGTATAAATAGCGGCCTTCCCCTGTTTTAAAATAATGTTGAGCTGAACTTCAAGTCCGGCCACAAATAGCAGCATAATTACGGCAAGCGAAACAATACCATCAAACGCAATCTTTTCAGCACCGATACGGGGGAATATGGCAGTAAACATATCGGGCCAAAGCCTGCCCAATACAGATGGACCAAGCAGTATCCCGATAAATATTTCTCCCATTACGATCGGCATTTTGAACTTCTTTCCTAATTCTGCCATAAAACGCGAAAGGATAAGAATAACGCCAAGGGCGATTAACAACAGTACAAGATCAGTATGTGTGAATTTTAACATTTTATAAGCGCGAGTGAACAATCAGCACATTGCACGGAAGGTTTTGCAAAACGTACTCGATATCATGTGTAAATATCCGATCGAGCAGGTTCAGATGAATATCGGGCGAATTAATGACCAACAGATCCGCATTTTTACTTTTAGCATAACTGCTTATAGCATAACCCGGCCTTCCCTGAACAATCTTTTCTTTGATCTTAATATCCGGGTATTGTTTATGACTCTCTTCAATGATCGGATGCAACCTGGAGGCCTGCTCTTCCGTTATATCCTTTTTAATTTTACTGGCCTCAGGAGCGGTGCTGCTATCGGCCATCGTCATAGTTAATGCGGGGTTGTGAACTTCGGTTACTATTGTTACCTCCTTTGCACCAAGGTGTTTAGCAATATAGAGTGAAGTATTAATCGTGTGAATAGTCTTTGGATTATCAACGCCATTTACAATAATTTTTTTCACCTTATGCGATTCGACTTTGGGCTCTGTAATAAGAAAGACAGAGGTTTTTGCCTTTCTGCTGATGGAACGGGCCACAGAACCCAGGTAAAACTTAAACAGATTCTCTTTTTGTATAGCTCCAAGTACCAACAGGTCCACAATATTTAACTTACAAACATTTAAGATCGTCTCTACCGGATCTCCATCCATCCAGATGATGCGGCAATTTCCCTGATCGATACCTGCAGTTTTCATGCTCTTATCCAATGCCTCTTCCTTGTCCGCTGTTTTTTCACCCACATGTATCAATATCATAGCTGCTCCAAGGTAATTACGCAGGCGATTGGCTTCAGAGAGTAAGCCATCTAAACGCGGTGAAAAAGCAATGGCCACCGCGATCGTTTCTATCGGAAAAGAAGGACGTTTTTTAAGCTTGTTATAATCCATTTTAATTGTGTTTTGTCAGAGGTCAAATATAGTAAAAAGGAGTCAGGAGAGGGAGGCAGGAAGTTGGAAGTCAGGAGATGGGAGAATAGGAAACGGGAAAGTGGTAAGAGGAAGGTGATTGGTGATCGCTAAAAGGGCTGGCAATTAACAACAGACAACAAAAAACAGGGGTAGATCAACGTGTAAAAAAATTTAACAACTATTTAAAGTTCCCCTTCTTTGATTATGTATTTTTGAATTCAGGTATAAAATAGTCATCGCGCCAAAAGGCGTGACAAGCAGAAATGAATATTATGACTATTCCACCTGACAATTGAAAACCAAAAATAAGCACGGGTGAAAACTATTCTTATTTTCTTTGTTGCGCATTGGTTCTTGTCGCTCTTTTCTCAAACATTTTTCCTGCACAGGTACTGTTCACACAAAATGTTCAGCATGACGAAGGGCTGGGAGCGGTTTTTCTACTTTTTTACATTTATCACACAGGGTTCATCGTTTTTGAATCCGCGGGCCTATGCTATTATACACCGTATGCACCATGCGTACAGCGATACTGAAAAAGATCCTCACTCACCATACTTTATAAAGGATGTATGGGGATTGATGCTCCGAACAAAAGACATTTACCGTCAATATGTGCTCAACAAACTCCAACCCGAACCTGAATTCAAAGACCGTTACCCTTTGTGGCCATTTATGGATAAGGTAAGTGATATGTGGGTAACGCGTATCACTTTTGCCGGAGCATACATTGCTTTTTATTTACATTTTATTTCTGCGGCTACGGGATGGGTGTTTTTATTACTGCCTGTTCATTTTTTTATGGGACCAATACACGGTGCCATTGTAAACTGGTGTGGCCATAAATACGGCTATGAGAATTATGACAATAAGGATCGCAGTAAAAACACGTTACCGGTCGATTTTTTAATGATGGGCGAACTTTTCCAGAACAACCACCATAAAAGTCCAAACAGTCCTAACTTTGCAAGAAAATGGTTTGAGTTCGATCCGGGTTATTATATTGTCAGATCCCTACACCTGTTGGGCGTTATAAGGTTAAGAAAAACTTAATACCCTGATGGTTTGAAAAAACACAAAAGTCATTTACGTGAATGGATCAGCGCTGTTTTGCTCGCGCTTATTGTTGTCATTTTGCTTCGGGCCTTCCTCTTTGAAGCTTTTACCATCCCTACCCCATCCATGGAAAAAACTCTCCAGCCGGGCGACTTTATTATAATTAATAAACTGGATTACGGTCCGCGCATTCCAATAACACCACTTACTTTCCCCTTTACTCATCAGACCTATCCCTTTACAACAGGCATGCGATCCTATCTCGACTGGATACAATTGCCGTATTTCCGTATTCCGGGTCTTTCGGAGATCAAACACAACGACGTGGTAGTTTTTAATTACCCTGACGAAGATGAACATCCTGTTGATCAACGCACACACTTTATAAAACGATGTATAGCCTTGCCAGGCGACACACTTGAAATACGAAAAAGTGCAGTTTATATAAATGACACATTAATTGCAGAACCTGAAAATCTCCAGTATAATTACCATATTAAAACCAACAAAGGTGGCCTTAGCCAGCTGTTGCTTGATTCCCTTGATATTACCGAGGGAGGTAAAATATCGAAGAATGGCGATTACTCATTTAGTCTGACCCGCAGGAAAGCGGAGAAACTTAAAAACATGTCCGCTATTTCTGTTGTGGAAATGTTCTGTGAAAAGCAGGGAAGTTTTTCCGATTTCATTTTTCCAAACGATGAAAAAATAAAATGGAACGTTGATTGGTTCGGACCTGTTGCGATACCGCGCAAAGGCGATTCTGTTAATATAGGGATAACCGTTTTGCCATTATACCGCCGTATTATAAGTGTTTACGAAAACAATAAACTGGAGGTACGCAACGATTCCATTTTCATTAATGACAAATACGCGGCACGCTACTGCTTTAAAATGAATTATTATTTTATGATGGGTGATAACCGTCACAACTCTGCCGATTCACGCTTCTGGGGTTTTGTACCGGAGAATCATATTGTCGGAAAAGCGACCTGTATTTTATTTTCGATGAATAAAGGAAGTACCGGCGGAAGCAGGTGGAGCCGATGGTTTACGAAGATCGAATAAACACACTTTTCATTCTTTAAGGCTTGTGGCAAAATTTGCCGGCAAAGGCGCGAAGAAAGTAAAAGGTAAAAACTATACCAGTAAGTAACATGTCATTATTACCAACGGCCTACCTCCCTCCTGTTCAATATTATTCAAAGCTTATTGCTTGCCCGGAAGTTACCATTGAGCATTTCGAACACTTTCCAAAACAAACCTATCGCAATCGCGCTTATGTATACAGTCCGAATGGAAAACAGATATTAACTGTTCCTTTAAAAAACCGAACCGAAAGAACGATTACAAAAGACATTCGTATCTGTTACAATGATCCCTGGCAAATGATGCACTGGCGATCGATGGAAGCAGCCTATAGACGCTCTCCCTATTTTGAATATTACGAAGATGATCTTGCTCCTTTTTATAAAGAAAAAAAACACGAGTTTTTAATTGACCTTAATATGGAGTTGATGATGTTCATCAATTCATTACTCAAAATAAATGTTAAATACCGGTTCACTTCTGATTATGAAAAAACATATCCAAACGTAAACGACTATAGAAATATTATTTCTCCCAAAACAGATTTAAGTCTTGATCAAACTTTCATTATGAAAAAATACTCCCAGGTGTTTGATACCAGGCATGGTTTTATACCGAATCTGAGTATTGTCGACCTGCTGTTTAACCACGGGCCAAGGAGTTTAGAGTATTTATAAAAAAGTTCAAAGTTCCGGGTTCAAAGTTCAAGGTTTAACCTCAATTAACAATACTGCTAACCCACCAACCTTGAACTCTGAACCCAGAACATTGAACCTTGAACTTTGAACCCGGAACGTTAAACCCGGAACCTATTGTTATCAACACCTTATCCACAAAATTCCAATTCTGTTAATATCTTGCTGATAAGTACGGTATCTGAAAAACTACCAAAGTATCAGTGTTTTCGCACTTTTGTTCAGTTCCGAAATGAACTGTTAAATCCTGCCTACCGTCAGGCAGGCGTAAATTTGTAACTTTATGCAAGACACCCTTTTACGCAGTGTTTCGACCCATTATGAGGCCTTAATACCTCAAAGCCAGGAGCCGATACTCATACTTGTCGCGTTGTACAGGAAAATACAAAACAACGAGATCGATGAAGCCTTCACACAACATGATTTTGAACAGGCTGTTGCCGAAGTGAGTGAAGCGATATCACGGGACAAGCAAATACAAGCGGAGAATATCTCTAAAAAATTAAGCCAGTACTTTTACACAACACTTAAACGCGGCAATGAATACCGCTACCAGCTTACTGTTTTCGCTACCGACCTGGTTCGGATCATGCTTCAGGAAATCCAGCCTGAGTTTGAGAACATCGAACTGATCCACACATTTAAACGCACCCTGCAGCTTGTTGACGAAGACCTTAAGTCCATACAAACATTCGAATACTGGTACCTGAATCACTACCAACCCTCCAGGAGAGTGGTGCTTTCACATACCGAAAATCTGCAACGTATGGTTGACGACCGCACCATCGCGCTTCGCCAGTTGATGAAGAATAATATTGAGAACACAAAAGGACTCATCACCAGTTTCATTAATATTTTCGAAGAGCTTGGCCGCCAGTCAGAAGGATTAACGCAGACGCTTACCTTCAAACAAAATATTTTCGACAGCATTAAAGCCGCTGAAGTAAATTTTCTTGATAAAAAAGATGCTTGGGAAAAATACACCCGCATACGTTCGGAAATTGAGCGTTTCTTTGAGAACATTGATAACCGCATGCTTTCTATCAACGATCGCATTCAACTGTCAGTTAGCCGCCTCAAAGCCCTTTACGATACACTCCAGTATAAGCAGCTGTATAAACTGAAAATGGAAAAACTGCTTATGTTCATGTTACGCGGCACCAAAGCTGATGAGAACGGAGATCTTAAATTACCTGAACCAATGCAGGCTAAACGCATACCTTATCATCGTTCACGCTTGCCACAAATACCTAAACTCGACTTCGCGAATGTGGAACCTGCGGATGTACCTGACTTTCTTGTCGATGCGGAATACCTGAAAGTGAAAGAACAACAAAACTACAACCTGCTCGCCCGCCAGGAAAGTATTTCCATGTGGCTTGAAAGTATTAACAAAGACCTCATGGCAGGTAAGTCTATCCTGTTTGACGATTGGTTCAAAAATATTTATGCAAAAGAGAAAAATCTCGAAGTTCCGATAGACGTTTGTTTCGGACTTATCCAGCGGTATGGAAAAAACAAAGACATTGAATTTGTAATTGATAAAACAAAACCTTTTTACCCTAAAGAAGACCTGGCACTATGGAAAATGAAAATTCAAACTTCGAATTCTTAACACGCGAAGCGGCGGTAAAATACTTTGCCGAAACCGACTTTACGTTGAAACAAGGCCGCCACATACAACAGTATGGCGCTGACTCAAAATTGTTCGACTATTTGTACGACAATTATGAAGATCTCGCGAAATATTATGAGCAGTTATTCGGCGTATATCTGCGCAAAGAAAACAATGACCGCGATGAATACTTTTATCTTGATTTCCCCGAAGATGGTCATGGCCGTTTTGTAAAAGACCGCTACAAAGAACTTGATCCCCGCCATGTTATATTCGGCATCCTTCTCCTGAATGTTTATAAGGAACGTATGTTCGAAAAGAAAGAGATGAAATGGGAAAACCTGGAGCAGCTTTTTGACGAAAGCGAAAGCCGTGAGTTATGGCAAAAGCTGCTTTATGGTGAAGTGAAACGCAATTACACTCCTCACGAAAAAGAAGAAGTAAAACGCAGAGCCGAACACACACTTAACCTTTTTGACAAATTGGGATGGATACAATGGATAGACCCTACAAATATTCATTTTGAGATCATGCCATCCATTGAGCGCATCGGAAAATTATATGCGAATGAAATCGCAAATGTTGAATTGATGAGTGAATATATTCACGAACAAGTTCTTTAACAGATCGTAAACCGTATAAGTAAATTATAGAAATACTATATCAATGGAAATGAACAACAAGTACCCCCGGATCTATTCGCTGTCAACAGTTGGCGTGCGCCAGCATAACAATGCGGATTACCTGCTTCACCACACCCGCACCGACTTTACCGGTGACAACGGATTGGGTAAATCCATCATTGCTGACTTAATGCAGCTTATTTTTGTTCCCAAGCGCGACATGTGGAAACCCGGTACCGAAGGCGTTGGCAAAAACGACCGCCGTATTGAAGGTATACCGCTTAATAAAGACTATGTTACCCATGCCTACACTTTTATAAACATTGAGCGCTACCAGGGGCACTTCATTACCATTGGTGCCTATATACCGAAAAACTCACGCTTGCCTGTACGTCCTTTCATTGTGCAAAAAGGTGATGATTTTGAAAGTAAAACACTGATCTCTTTCAGCAAACCTTTAAAGGCAACCGATTTCATAAATGAAGCAAAACAGGTTCTCGATCTGAAACAAATTAAGGATCAGCTATTGCATAAGTATGATGTTCATTTGAAAGATTTCGTTAACCACGATGAGATCCAGCTGTATTATGAGATGTTGTACAAAAATCAACTCGTGCCCATCGACCTGACAAAAGAGAACAACCTGAAAACCTACGCGAAGATCTTACAATCATTCGCGCGTGCGAAAACTCTTGATATCAATAACTCCCGCAGCCTCCAGAATTTTTTGTTTGAAGACAACGATATCATCAAACAAATTTTTGAAGAACAAAAAGATCAGCTGGTAAGCTATATACGCCAGTACAACAAGAACCGCCGGCTTATTGACGAATTGGAAGTGAAACAAACAAAACTCACTTCGCTGCAGGTGCTTTTTGAACGCTTTTCAACCAGCAAGATCGATTACCTGAAAGCGGATGCGGTTGTTGCTTCACTGACTTATTTAGACGCTCAAAATATCACGGAAGACAATGAGGTCCGCCTGAATACGGCTTTAACCAGCTATAAGAAAAGTGAGAATGAAGTGAGAATGCAGGCCGAATCAATCCTCCGCCTGCACCAGGAGATCATCGCGACCACAAATATTTTAAAAGACAAACTCGAAAATGAACTGCCAACCCTGACAGATGAGAAGATTGATATCAGGCGTATGGAAGCCAACAAGCTTTGGGGGCTTGTGAGCCAGTTGGAAAGTATCGCTCCTGTTTTCAAGAAATATAAAAACGTTAAAGCGATCCAGAAAAAGCTGGCCGACCAGGCACGCATCCGTGAACAAAAGAAAAAGCTGGACGCGTTGAAAAGCATTTCAAGTTTTGAAGCGTTTGAAAAATCAGAATGGGTAAAGAACTATACTGAAGCGTACGAGACCTACCAACAAAAGCTCATCGAGCTTCCACAAACCATTGCTTCGCTCAAAAACCTGTTAGACATTTACCAAAGCGACACCGGCGCCGATACCTTTTTACATTGGGCAATTGATCAAAAGAAAGCTTTAACAATAGGACAGGAAACTGTGCTGATGCACTTAAAAGACATCATGCTCAGCAAACCTAAAAAGAATGAAGCCGGCTCTGTTTACACCACCAATGCGGGTAAACTGATGAACAGCTTTGAAGAGACCAAAGAAGGTGTTTGGTTGGTTATGGGCGAACTGCGTGAGTTTGTTCCTTTTGTTACCAAGCAAAAATTCGACAATGCCAAATCGCTCAAATCATCCATTCAAAAAGACAGCACTGATTTGAAATCGCAGATTTTAGAAGCACAGACTGAATTTGAAACCATTACCACGCTTAACCGCGAGTTAACCGAAATCGGATTTAATACCGAAGCTCTTGAAGCCTATAATAACCGCAAGGAAATTGAAAACTTTGAATTTGATGAGGCGTTGAACGAAACTATTGTTCCGCTTATTGAGAACAACATCAGCAGTCTTGAAAAATTCGATACGCTTTCTGAACAATACAAGTCGGCTAACGATGAAGCTACTTCACTGACCAAGCGCCAGACGGAATTACGCATTGACCTGGATGTGGTGAACAAAGACCTTATCACCTATATTTCTTACTTAGACGGCAATTACAAAAGCGCGAAAAAGTCTAACAAAGACCTGGAGGCCACTCTTGCTGACAGAAGTATTGAAGACCTGAAAACGCGCAAAAGCGAAACCTGGAACCAAATCGAGCTGTTAATTGAAAGCAAAGAGAATGCCGAGCGTAATATTATTTCGAATGAAGGGATTATTGAAAGCGCGAAAGAACGCAAGAAACAACTGAGCGTTGAAATTGACAAACTCGCCAAAATATTTGAAGAGAAACGTAAAGCGCTTGAAACAGAAACCGAATTTAAGTTCGAAGACCTGTTAGCTGAAAGCAAGATCAGAAAAACCCTGAACTTGAGAACGACCGCTTTAACTTCCATACCCTTGTGCGCATACTTTGCGGCAAACTGGCCCTGGAAGGCATGGCCCCTGAGCTTGTTAAACTCAACGAAGAGATCAAGAAATTCGGCGACCTTCAGGTAGCCATCATCATCAATGTATTCTCGCAGGTGGAGAAACAATACACCAACCTGCGCCGTTTGGTGACTGAACTGAACTTCTTCTTCCAGGAGAACAAGATCAGCCACGGGTACTCGTTCCGAATCGACTTCAACGACCGCAAAGACATCAGCATCGACTGGATATCGAAAATGCGCGAGCGTGCCAAAGTACAACGCTTTGGTGCCGACCTGTTCAGCGACATACAAGGCATTAACACCAACGACAGCTCACCGGATGCGTTGATCATCAGCATCGCGCAGGCATTCAGCCAGGCACGTAACTGTGAGTTGGAAGACCTCCTCAACCCGAAATATTATTTCGAACTTAAAGTAGGTCTGTTTGACGATAAAGGCAATAAATACTCAGGCTCCGGCGGACAGGCTTACACTGCGCTTGCACTGTTGTGTATAGGCCGTTTGTCAGTTATTCAGCGTGAAAAAGATCGTCCGGGTGTTAAGTTCATCATCATCGAGGAGCTTTCCAACATCGATGATACCAATTTCGGGCTGTTCCCTCAAATAGCAGAGCATTTCGGTTATCAGCTCCTGACAATGACACCAAAACCTTTCGGTACATATACCGAAGACCATTGGTTCCTGCACATGCTGGTGCGCGGAAAAGACAAGGACATCAATTACCAGCCGATGAGTTTCTTCAAAACCAAGAATACCAAGAAGTTGCTGAAAGATTATATCACCGAAGTTGAAACGGATAGCAAAGCCGCTAAAAACTCGGAAAATACGGATATAACGAATAATTAAATTGTTGTTTAGGTAACAAAAGCCATCCTGCAGTTGCGGATGGCTTTTGTTTTGGAATACACTTTTATTACCAAGTAAATGGAACAAAATATATAACTTCCATTATGCCAAAAAACACATCCCCCTTACCCGTCCCCCACCTACTATTCTTTAGCGATGGAGTTATTTCAATTGATGAACCATAAAAAATAGAAAAAATGAAAACCGAAGAAATACAACAACTTTTTGCACAATTTGAATCCGCAGCATTGGAAATTGAAGGTATAGAGTGCTGGAGTGGACGAGAGCTTCAACAATTATTGGGTTATAGTAAATGGGAGAACTTTGAAAAAGTAATTAATAAAGCGAAAGAATCCTGTAAACATGCCGGTGAAGAAATCTCCAACCATTTTCCTGACGTCAGGAAAATGGTCGAAATAGGTTCGGAAGCGGAGAGAAACATTGAAGATATTGCGCTTACACGTTATGGATGTTACCTCGTCGCTCAAAATGGTGACAGCCGGAAACCCGAAATTGCTTTTGCACAAAACTACTTTGCTGTTCAAACCCGTCGTGCAGAAATAGTTGAACAAAGAATGCTGGAATTTGAACGTGTTAAGGCACGTGAAAAACTCAGCCAAACAGAAAAACAACTCTCCGGAGTTCTTTATGAACGTGGAGTGGATAACCAGGGGTTTGCGATTATCCGTTCAAAAGGCGATCAAGCTCTTTTCAGATTATCAACATCACAATTAAAAAGAAAAATGGGTATGCCCGATAACAGGCCTATAGCTGATTTTCTCCCCACGATAGGTATTAAAGCTAAAGATCTTGCTGCTGAAATGACCAGTCTGAACGTACAAAATAAAGACCTGAAAGGTTACACTCCAATTGAAAAGGAACATGTTGATAATAGTACTGCTGTAAGAAAAATGCTTTTACAAAGAGGAATTCAACCGGAAAACTTACCCGTAGCCGATGATGTGAAAAAGGTACAACGTAAGCTGGATGGAGAAAATAAAAAAGTATTAAAAGAAGTGAGAAAGAGTAAGGGTAAAAAGAAGAAATAATTTAAAAACTATGCCTCAAAAACAAATACCCTTACCCATTCACCCTTGCTTGTAAAACCCTAAAAAATTAATACCATAAAAAAATGAACCCAGTAGTACATTTTGAAATACCCGCAGAAGACACAAAACGAATGAGTGATTTTTACACAAATGTATTTGGCTGGCATACCCAGTCTATGGGCAAAGAGATGGGAAACTATGTAGTTGTTTCCACAACCGAAGCCAATAAAAATGGCAGGCCGACAGTTCCAGGTGCTATTAACGGAGGTTTTTATCCAAAGGAAGCGAATCAACCAGCTCAGTATCCTTCGGTGGTAATAGCGGTTGATGACATTAAAGAACATATTAAAAAGTTTCCGCAGCCGGGGGTAAAGTACTTGGAGAGCCTATGGAAATTCCGGGAATCGGACAGTATGTTTCATTTTTTGATACAGAAGGAAACCGGGTAAGCATACTTCAACCGATTATGAGTGCATGATTTTTCATGGAACCGCCGGTCAAAATCTAGCCGAAAAGAAACTATTGGGCAAAACGAATTAAAATGAGCTTAGCCAACAATAAAACTTTTGAGTTGTGGAAAAGCTTTATGCCGCAACGAAAAGAAATAAAACGAATTTCGCGAAAACAATATAACAAGAAAATCAACGAGGCTGTTTCCCGAATTGAAAATGGTGCTTTTGTTTCTCATAAAGATTCCCTTAAGGAATTATCAAAATGGTAAAACAAAAAACGAGTCAAAATTGTTTGGAATAGAATAGCACTCGATAATTTTAAAGAACTACTCACTTATTTATCCACGTAAAGTAATCAAGCTCCAAAGATCATAAAAGAAGGTGTTTTATCAGGGATAAATAATACAAGTGAAAATCCGCTCATTTGCGAAACTGATAAATTACAAGACAAGAAAAAGAATTCAGGGCTTATTTCGATCAAACGCACTTTTTTTGGTTGAGAAGTAATTTTTGAGATAGATTCTAAATATATATGCTTTCCATGATTATTTAAACTGCCTTTATTATAGTTTTCGGCTGCGATAAAATCATCTTCATCGAAAAAAAGCTATACGCAACTAAAGTAAATCTACCTTTTTCCCCAATTTACATCCACTATAAAAAAAGTATAACGGAAAAACTTAAATATAAGGTATGTACCTACAGGATCAGTTAGTTGTCATTGATAGATCTTCAGATGATAACATTGTCAATAAAACTGAGTATAAGAATAAAAGGGCTTACTGGTCTTTTTATTCAATATTCTTAGCTATTATCCTGCTAATAGTATCTAACGCTATCTTTTCGCAGGACAGTATTTTATCTTCCTCCAGGTTGAAAAAATTAAGTTTGGAAGAACTTATGGATATTGAAGTAACATCCGTTTCAATGCGCCCCGAAAAACTAACAGAAACAGCATCGGCTATACAGGTTATTACCGGAAAAAACATACAGCGCTCAGGTGTAATACGTCTTCCCGAAGCACTACGATTAGTTTCAAACCTTCAAATAGGACAAACAAACTCCCACGATTGGGCCATCACCGCGCGCGGATTTAACGGCCTCCCTTCATCAGGCGGCATATTGGCCAATAAACTCCTGGTGATGATAGATGGCCGCTTAGTTTATAACCCTCTTTTTGGCGGAGTATACTGGGACGTGCAAAACACACTGATGGAAGATATAGACAGAATTGAAGTAGTGAGCGGACCGGGGGGAACCCTTTGGGGAGCAAATGCAGTGAATGGAGTTATTAATGTTTTAACAAAAAGTGCGAAAGAAACCCAGGGATTATATCTATCAGGCGCTGCCGGTTCATTATTAAATGATTATGGCGGAATTCGTCAGGGCGGACGCAGCAGGAGGGATTCAAATCTTTATTTCAGAATATACGCGCAACATTTTAAGCAGGGCAGCACAACGCTAAGAAATGGGAAAAGTGCTAAAGACAGATGGAATATGATACAGGGAGGATTTCGAATGGATTATTATCCATCTGAAAAAAATACTATCACCTTACAAAGCGATTTGTATGGCGGAGAAGAAAACAATGATAGCCTGGTTAAATATACATTAACGGATGGACAAAATGTGCTGGCCAGTTTCACACACCTTTTTTCTGATAAATCAAATTTAAAAATACAGGCCTATTATGACCGTACGTATCGAAAAACACCTTCTTCAACCCTACCGTTCTTTTATAACCTCAATACTTATAATATAGACATTCAGCATCGTTTTGCTATCGGTAGCAGGCAAAGTGTTCTTTATGGTATTGGGTACCGGCTGCAGCAGGATCAAACTGCCCGGACTTTTATTCCCCTTAATAAGGATATGCCGCTCTATAGTGGATTTGTGCAAGACGAAATTACAGTTGCCCCCGGGTTATTAAAGCTGACCATTGGCAGTAAATTCCTTCACAATGTTTTTACAGGATTTGAATTTCAGCCCTGTACCCGCATAGGGTGGACTCCCAATGAAAACAACACCGTATGGACGTCCGTTTCACGCTCAGTACGTACACCTACGAGGTTTGATGCGGATATTACTGTAACCGACATAAAATTCAAATCCGAAAAAGTTATTGCTTATGAATTAGGCTATCGCATCCTCCCTATAGAACAATTATCTTTTTCCTTTGCTACTTTTTACAATATCTACAGCGATCTCCGCAGTTTGGATTCAGCGGCAAGTCCTCCTATTGTATTAAGAAACAGCCAGCAGGCTGAATCGTGGGGATTTGAGTTTTCAGGTATATTCCAGGCAACGGGATGGTGGCAATTACGCGGTGGTTATACCTATTTTGACAGGACTATTTACCCTACAAACAAAAAAGTTTTGCCGATAAGCGTTGCATTCGAAAGCGTAGACCCAAAAAACATCTTTATGCTTCAATCTATTCTGGATTTCCGCAAAGGCATACAGCTGGACCTGGTTGCCCGTTATACGGACGAACTTCCGGAAGTATCAGCCACCATTCCGGCTGTCCCGGCATATTTTACTTTTGACGTTCGGTTAGGATGGCAAATAAAGGCATTCGAAATTTCTGTTATCGGGCAAAATTTATTGGAAGAATATCATAGAGAAAATAGCACGTCAAAAATACCAAGAAGTATTTACGCAAGACTTAAATGCCGGTTCTGAAAAAAATAATACGACAGATTCTATTCATAGCGATACTTGCGTACCGCTCGCTTTTACCTGCCCAAATACCTGTCACCCATGAATACCAGGTAAAAGCAGCTTTTCTTTTCAACTTCGCCCAGTTTGTTGAGTGGCCCCACGCCTCTTTTAGTTCGGGAGAGTCACCATTTATCATAGGGGTTTTAGGAGATAATCCCTTTGGTTCTTACCTGGAATATCTTGTATCGGGCGAAAAAGTGAATGGGCATCCAATGATAGTTAAATATTATAAAAATTCAGACGATATAGAAATGTGCCATGTACTCTTCATCAATAAAACAGCAATAAATAACGGGGACGATATTCTCCCAAAATTAAAAGGCAGAAACATGCTCATGGTAAGTGATGCGTCGAACTTTTTACAGCGGGGAGGAATGATCAGGTTTTACACTAAAAACAACAAGATCCAACTTCAGATTAATCTTGATGCCGTCAAAGCAGACAAACTGGACATTAGTTCAAAGCTACTCCGGGTGGCAGAAATTATTGTCGCTGATAAAAAATAAGCAAACCGATGGCGTTTAAAGATTTGCCCATACAAAAAAAACTGATAAAAATTATCATTTTAATCAGCGGAGCTGTTTTGTTTGTAACATGCACCACATTCTTTGCTTACGAATATTATAAGTTCCGGAAAACGATAATGAATAAACTTTCCACTATTGGAAAAATCATTTCTTCCAACAGTACCGCAGCAATCGCCTTTAATGATCCTGAAAATGCCAAAGAAATTCTATCTTCACTGAAAACAGAACCGCATATTGTAGAAGCTTGTCTTTATGATAAAAACGGTATTTTTTTTGCAGGCTATTCCGGCACTACCGGAATTAACACTTGCCCGGTTAAGCCGGGACCAGAAGGGTATCGTTTCTCGGAATCCCACCTGGAAGGCTTTGAGCCCGTTATAGAAGGAAATAAACAACTCGGTACATTATACCTGAAATCTGACCTGAAAGATATCAATGAACGACTTCTTATCTATAGCTTAGTTATGGCCCTGGTGATCATCATATCCTTTATGCTGACTTACCTGCTTTCCAGGATTCTTGAAAAGAGCATTTCAACACCTATCCTCGATCTGGCTAAAACAGCTAAAATAATTTCCGAGCAAAAAGACTATTCTGTACGTGCTGCTAAGTCGGGCAATGATGAATTGGGCTTACTTACTGACGCTTTCAATCAAATGTTGACACAAATTCAGGAGCAAACTAAAATTTTAAATGAGTTCAATCAGAAACTAGAACAAAAAGTTAAAGCGCGGACTATAGAGCTGGAAAATGCAAATAAAGAATTAGAACAGTTCGCTTATGTAGCATCACACGATTTACAGGAACCTCTCCGGACTATCTCCAATTTTATCGGACTGCTTGAAAAAAAATATTCAGGAAAATCAGATAAGGACACTGATAAATATATCACGTTTATAGTCGCTGCTTCCTACAAAATGCAAAACCTGATTAAGGATTTACTCGAGTTTTCAAGAGTTGGAAAAAACATCGAATTCGTATCCATTGATTGCAATAAAATTTTAAATGAAGTTATTGCTGACATGGAAGCTTCCATTACCGAAAATAATGCAAAGATCACCTCATCTGTACTGCCTGTTTTAAGAGGGAGTGAAATGGAGTTTAAGCGGCTTTTCCAGAACCTAATCAGCAATGCGATAAAATTCCACAAGAAAAATATTGCGCCTGAAATAACAATTTCCGTCGAAGAAAAAGACACCGAATATATTTTTTCATTAAAAGACAATGGCATTGGAATAGAAAAACAATTTCAGGACAAAATTTTTATTATTTTTCAGCGTTTGCATCCGGCCACTGAGTATCCGGGCACCGGCATCGGGCTGTCTACCTGCAAAAAGATCGTTTCTTTACATCATGGAAAAATATGGGTGAAGTCAGAACTAAATGAAGGAGTAACTTTTTATTTCAGCATCTCAAAAAAGATCTAAATAAACCATCGTTCCTATGAATCACGCCAAAAGGGGTAACAAACCGAAAATGACCTTTAAACATCTAAAAATATATACAAATGAAAAAAATAAATTGCATTCTCCTGATAGACGACAATACCGCCGATAATGAATTTCATACTTTAACCATCAAAGAAGCTAATGTTTGTAATCACATACAAGTTGCTCTCAATGCCATTGAAGGATTGAATTATATAAAAAATCAATCCGAACTCCTTCCTAAACCAGATCTTATATATCTTGATATTAATATGCCTGGCATGAGCGGCTTTGACTTTCTCGCAGAGTACGCAAAATTAGATAAGAAGCTAAAATCAAAAGTGGTGATTATTATGCTAAGCACTTCATTAAATCCCGATGACCGAAAAAGAGCGAATGAGATTGATGAAGTAACCGAATTTCAGAACAAACCGCTGACTGTTGAAATAACTCAAAAAACAATAGAAAAATATTTTTAACTACAGCTCTTTAGAAAATATTTTTAAAATAATTTCCCTACGCCACAGCAAAATTTTATACCCTTATTTATACCGCCACTACTTCAGTTTAAGAAAGTTCCGAGGCGGCATTTACGGTTCTAAGCCAACCTGCCTGCCGGTCAGGCAGATGAAAAATCCTTAAATTGACTAAGAACCGGTATAACTAAAAACAGTAAAAAGCCTATCTTTAAAAAATAAAAAGAACAAGCATGATTCGCCTGGTTGACCAAATGGGCACAACAATTGAACTTAAAGAGGCTCCAACACGTATCATATCGCTTGTTCCATCGCAAACAGAATTATTATACGATCTGGGGGCCGGCGAAAAAGTATTGGGTATAACAAAATTTTGTATCCACCCCGATGAATGGTTCAGAAACAAAACACGTGTTGGCGGAACCAAGCAACTCAACTTTGATAAGATTAAAGTCCTTCAACCCGATCTGATCATTGGCAATAAAGAAGAGAACGAACAAATACAGATAGAAGAATTAATGCGCCATTACCCTGTTTGGATGAGCGATATAAAAAACCTGGATGATGCGATAAATATGATCACGGAAGCAGGCTCAATAATCAATAAAAAAGAGAATGCGCAAAAATTGACAGGCACAATTATAAAAGAATTTGAAAAATTAAAAGGACTTAATATTAAACGAAAAAAAATCCGGACGGCTTACCTCATCTGGAACAAACCAATTATGTGCGCAGGCCCGGGCACCTTTATTGATGAAATGCTTCGCCTGTGCGGATTTCAAAACATTTTCCGGAACAAGGGTAATAGCCGCTATCCCGAAATAACCGCAGATGAATTGAAAAAAAATGATCCTGAACTTATATTATTGTCGTCAGAACCCTTTCCTTTCAAAGAAAAACATATGGCGGAATTTCAAAAAGCATGTCCAAATGCTATTATAAAACTGGTTGACGGTGAGCTCTTCTCATGGTATGGAAGTCGGCTGCAATATGCTCCTTCCTATTTCATCAGGCTTATTGGATCCTTAACCGTATAATACCAAACCGCCAACAAGAATGCCAAATACGCGGGGCATAATACCAACTAAGCCATCAAGTTCACGATTTATTTTATCAGACTTGATGGCAAGTTGGTATAAGAAGCTCATAAGCCTAATTTTTCGTAGTTTTGCCAAACTTTAACCAGGCCTAATGAAGGCAAAACGGCTTCATCTTTTAATCCTTACGCTTTTTATTGCTTTCCATTGCTTCTCTCAAAAAGTGGGACTTGTGCTGAGTGGAGGAGGTGCAAATGGCCTTGCGCATATTGGCGTGTTAAAAGCGCTGGAAGAAAACAATATTCCGATTGATTATATATGCGGTACATCAAGCGGCGCTATGGTTGGATCGTTGTACGCTATAGGTTATACCCCTGCTCAAATTGAAAAACTGGTTAAATCGGAAACCTTTCGAAACCTGGCTCTTGGAAAGATCGAAAACAAATACAATTACTACTTTAAAAAGGATGATGACAACGCCTCCTGGATCCAATTCAAAATTTCGTTTAACTCAGGGATTGAAACTTCGCTTCCAACCAACATCATTAACTCCTTCCCTGTCGATTTCGGCCTGATGGAAATATATGGAAAAAGCGCTGCCGCGGCAAAATATAACTTCGACAGCCTCATGATCCCGTTCCGCTGCGTTGCATCAGACATTGATGCCAATGAATCAGTGGTTTTTAAAAATGGCGACCTGGGAGAAGCCATACGTGCTTCCATTTCATATCCATTTTATCTGAAACCCATTATAGTAAATGGCAAACTACTATTTGACGGCGGCCTTTACAACAACTTTCCTTCTGATGTAATGTATAATGATTTTTTTCCCGACTATATCATTGGAAGCACCGTTACAGGCAATGTGGCACCTGCCACCGATGACAATATTGTATCGCAGATCCGGAGCATGATGATGACCACCACTAACTTCGGACTTATGTGCGAAACAGGCACCTTAATTGAGCCAAAAACAAATATTGGTCCGTTTGATTTTAACAACCCGCAACAGCTTATCGATAGCGGTTACGTGAGCACAATACGAAAAATAAATGAAATTAAAGAAGCCGTAAGCCGCAGATCCGACAACACCGAACTGAATAAAAAACGTACAACTTTCTTGAAAGGTCAGCATGAAATGTTTTTCGACAAGATTACTGTGGAAGGGGTAAATAAAAACCAATCGCACTATATTCAGAAAAGCATTCAACACAAAAATGAACCACTCAGTCTTCCGCAAATGAAAAAACAATATTTCAAACTGATCAACGATGATAAGATAAAAAACATATTTCCGAAAGCCACATTCAATGAAAAGAACGGATTTTATGACCTGCAGCTGAAAGTAAAAAAAGAAAAAGACCTTGTAGCATTTTTCGGGGGCAATTTATCAAACCGCCCTATCAGCGAGGGCTTTGTAGGTTTGCAATACAATTTCCTGGGAAAAACAGCCGTAAGCATCTATGGCAACACTTATTTCGGCCGCTTATACAGTTCGGCCCAGCTAAAAGCCCGTATTGATTTTCCCACACACATTCCATTTTACGTACAACCGACCATTACCTATAACCGTTGGGATTATTATAAAAGCAGTGAATTGTTTTTTGCCGATGTAAAACCGTCATACCTTATACAAGGTGATCAATATGCGGGATTGGACATTGGCACCCCTGCCGTTTACAATGGAAAAATTTTGGCAGGAGCATCTTACGCGACCATTGTAAACGAATATTACCAAACCGACAAATTTACACAGCAGGATACTGCTGATGTAGATGAATTGAACTTATTTACGTCGTATATTATGTATGAGAAAAATACATTTAATAGAAAACTTTACCCGAGTGAAGGTCATTATTTCCTATTGAAAGCACGCTACTGTACAGGAGAAGAATTTAACCAACCGGGATCTACAGGTATTGATATTGGCACATTCAGGCAGCTGAAAGAATGGGTGCAGCTTAAAGCGGTGTATGACAATTATTTCATTTACCGGAGCCGTATCAAACTTGGCGTACGAATGGAAGGTGTTTACTCCAACCAGATCTTATCAGTCAATTATGCCTCAACCATTTTAATTGCTCCCGCCTTTCAACCAACGCCTGAAACGCGGACTCTGTTCCTTGAAAACTACCGGGCCAACAACTATATAGCAGGGGGATTGAAAAATATTATCAGTTTCAGAAAAAACCTGGAATTGCGCATAGAAGGATATGTGTTTTTACCGCATGAGTCAATTTTAAAAGGCTCCGACTTAAAAGCCTATTATGGGGGA
The DNA here is from genome assembly GCA_016183775.1 of Bacteroidota bacterium. Lineage (NCBI taxonomy): Bacteria > Pseudomonadati > Bacteroidota > Bacteroidota bacterium. The sequence goes on along the minus strand of JACPDY010000080.1, from coordinate 29,063 downwards.
GCATTTGATACCAAACATTACATTGCAACTGTCGCAGGTGTTTACACAACACCCGTTGGACCCATCAGCATAAGTATGAATTATTATGACCGGGAAAAAGCCCCCTTAACTTTCCTGTTCCACTTTGGGTATACTATATTTAATAAGAGGGCGCTGGAATAGATGGAAGCTGTATTCTCACATATATAAATTTTCAATTACTTAAATTAGTACAATGAGAATTGCATTTAATATGGTTGTCCTGCTTATTACCTTCAACTTGTTTGCGAACAGCAATTCACATAAACAAAAACCCACCGAAAAAGAACAAGCTCAATTTACTGAACGTTTCAATGGCAGCGGCTTACGATTTACACCCAACAAAGGACAAATCGCCGACATGAATGGCAAACTCTGCCCCGATGTCTTGTACAAAGGCGATGGTGGCGGTGCGGATATCTATATACGCAAAACAGGTATAAGCTATGTATATAGTGATGTAAGCAAAGTGACGCACGAAATAGAAGAACAAATTGAAGAAGCTGAAAAAGCAGGCAAGGTAAGTCCCACGACAAAACAAAAAATGAAAGATGAGTTAATGCAAAAGCTATCTATTAAAATACATCGTGTGGATATGAACTTTGCCGGATCCAATGCAAATACAGGTACGATCAATGAGGATGAGGTTGATGGCTATAACAATTACTACTACGCTCATTGCCCCCAAGGGATAACCAATGTAAAGCAATACAACAAAATAATCTGCAAAAATATTTATAACAATATTGATGTTATCTATTACGGCAACAGAGCAACCGGTATTAAATACGACATCATCGTTCAACCTCATGCCGACCCTAATCAGATAAAACTATACTGGAAAGGTGCTGAAAGCATTCGCATAAATAGTGAAGGAGCATTAATAATTAAAACAAGTGTGAATGAATTTTCAGAATCAATACCGAAAGTATATCAAAACATAAACGGTAAAATTGTTGATGTAAAAGCAAAATATGTTTTAACCCCTGTTACTGAAGGTGAAGCAATTATTAATTTTTCGCTTGCTGATTTTAACGCTTCCTATCCTTTGGTGATTGACCCCTGGGCAACGTATTATGGGGGATCTAATAATGATTATAGTGCTGGAATAACTAATGACAATTTGGGCAATGTTGCAATAACAGGATTTACTGAATCTTTTAATTTCCCTATGCTGGGAGCTTCACAAACAACAAATTCTGGCTTGAGTGATGCTTTCGTTGTAAAATTCAATCCGACCGGTACGCGAATTTGGGCAACCTATTATGGGGGAAGCAGATTCGATTACGGAAACTGTATTACTTCAGATCTCAGTAACAACATCTTGATTTCCGGCCATACGGATTCGAGTGATTTACCAATTGTTAATGGATTTCAAACTTCACATGGAGGGGGCACTTATGATATTTTTGTTGTAAAATTTAATCCGACAGGAACACGCTCTTGGTCAACTTACTATGGTGGTATCGCCGACGACATTGGCAGGGGAATCGTTACAGATAAATCAGAAGACGTATATATTTCCGGAAACACGGCTTCTTCTGATTTTCCTGTACAGGGCGGATACCAAATGACTTACGCGGGTGGAAACAAGGATGCTTTTATAGTAAAATTAAAATCAACAGGTGGCAGAAATTGGGCCACATTTTATGGTGGCACTTCTGATGATTATGCAAATTGCGTTACTATAGATATTTCTGGTAACGTTGTTTTTTCAGGCTACACCAATTCAATTGATTTTCCGATAACAACAGGAGCATTCCAAATTAATTACGGTGGAAACGCAGATGTAATCATAGTGAAACTAAAATCTGACGGCTCACGCCTTTGGGCAACATATTACGGCGGAACTTCTGTTGAGGAAGGCAAAAGTATTGCTATTGATAGCCAGGGAAACATTGTTGTAGCCGGCTATACTAGCTCAGCCGATTTCCCTGTAATAAACGGATTCCAAATGGCTATGGCTGGCGGGTGGTCAGATGCGTTTGTATTAAATTTAGACTCCCTTGGAACTCCCGCATGGAGTACTTTTTATGGAACTATTGAATATGAATGGGCATGGGGTATAACTACTGATAAAAAAAACAATATTTATTTACTAATGGAGGCAGAAGATGTTGCCACACCTTCTCTTGTTGACACATGTACCTGGCAACCTATATTTAACGGAGGTTCTGGTAACCCAATTGGAGGAACAGTTGAGGACCTGCTAATAATAAAATTTACATCCAAAGGACAAAAAGTCTGCGCAACTTATTTGGGTGGAACGGGTGAAGATGACATGGACTATGGAGGAGGGATGACCATATTTGGCAATTCCATATACATAACAGCTTCAACAGATGGTGGTTATCCGGTGACTACGGGAGCTTTTCAAACATCACCTGGTTCTACTAATACTGGTCTTTGGTATGGTGGTGCCGATGCCTTCATCAATGAAATCTGCATTAATTTTTGTGAAGGAAAATCACTTGCCTTAGACTATACTACTAATACAAGTTTGTGCGAAAACAAGCCTATTACATACACCTCTGTCATAGGCCATTCCTGTGATACTACAGGGTACAAATTTCAATGGTCTTTTCCGGATGGAAATCCCTTAACCTCAACCGAAACAAATCCGGTCGTAACTTATAACAAATCCGGAAAGTATTCTGGAAAGTTAGTCCTTATTACCCTATGCAAAAAAGACAGTATTGAGCATACGCAATTCGTCACAGTGTTGCCAACAATTGTACAAAATGATCTACCCTTTAAACAAACTATAAATAAAGGAGGAAGTGTCTCCCTTAATTTAGTAGGGGGCTTTTCATATAACTGGGTTCCTTCAACCGGACTTTCGTGCACAAACTGTCAAAACCCTGTTGCAAGCCCTATAGTTTCTACCACTTATACTGTAACCTCTACTGATCCAAATGGATGCAAGACAACAACGATATTTGAAATCATTGTGGGCACACCCTGCGAAGATGAAACGGATCTATTTGTACCAAATATATTTTCACCCAACAATGATGGCAAAAATGACATTCTCTTTGTAGAAGGAAATGGCTTAACAAATATTTATTTCGGAATATACAATCGCTGGGGTAACCTGATCTTTGAAGCATTTGACCAAAGCCATGGCTGGGATGGAACAAAAAAAGGTAATCCTATGGAGACCGGGACTTATGTGTATTACCTGAAAGGAAATTGCACCAAAACAAATACTGAAGTGCGGCTTAAAGGCAATGTTAGCCTTATCCGATAATTCAGACCCTCACTCCCTTTCAACAACACATCATCGATCTGCTCTGAATCGCCTTTCCATTTGATCAATATTCTTTGAGAAACGTGCGAAAAAACTTATTGAGTAAAACCAGAACTGTAAGGACAAGACTTAACTATTACGATTTAACTTACATATTTCGCCTATACTGTCCACCCACCTCAAACAGCGCGCCGGTAATTTGTCCCAGTGAACAATACTTTACCGCTTCCATAATACCTTCAAAAATATTTTTATTCTGAATAGCCGTTAATTGCAGGTCACGCAATATCTTTACCGACCTATCGGCATTGCCCTTATGCAATTCGTCCAACATGGATATCTGGTATTCCTTTTCTTCTTTTGTGGCGCGAATAACTTCCTGCGGAATAATTGTCGGCGAACCTTTTGAAGAAAGGAATGTATTTACACCAACGATCGGATATTCGCCTGTATGCTTCAATGTTTCGTAATACAGGCTTTCCTCCTGTATTTTTCCGCGTTGGTACATGGTTTCCATTGCACCCAATACTCCACCCCGCTCGGTGATGCGATCAAATTCTGCCAGCACAGCTTCTTCAACAAGATCGGTTAATTCTTCAATGATGAACGAACCCTGTAAAGGGTTTTCATTTTTCGCCAAACCCAATTCACGGTTAATGATAAGCTGAATGGCCATAGCCCTCCGCACAGATTCTTCCGTTGGAGTAGTAATAGCCTCGTCATAAGCGTTTGTATGCAGTGAATTACAATTATCATAAATGGCGTATAACGCCTGGAGGGTGGTGCGTATATCATTAAAGTCAATTTCCTGGGCGTGCAATGAACGGCCGGATGTTTGAATATGATACTTCAGCATTTGCGAACGCTCATTCGCGTTATAAAGTTGTTTCATCGCCTTGGCCCATATCCTGCGTGCAACACGGCCGATCACAGCATACTCAGGGTCAATACCATTTGAAAAGAAGAAGGACAGGTTGGGCGCGAATTTATCAATGTTCATTCCGCGGCTCACATAATACTCAACATAAGTAAATCCGTTGGCCAATGTAAACGCGAGTTGTGTAATAGGATTAGCTCCTGCTTCTGCAATATGATAACCAGAAATAGAAACTGAATAAAAATTCCGGATATTCTTATCGATGAAATACTGTTGCATATCACCCATGACACGTAAAGAAAATTCTGTTGAAAAGATACAAGTGTTCTGCGCCTGATCTTCTTTCAAAATATCTGCCTGTACAGTTCCGCGCACGGCGGCTAATGTTTCCGCTTTTATTTTTTCATATACTTCAGCAGGCAATACCTGGTCGCCGGTCACACCCAATAACATCAAACCCAAACCATCATTACCTTCGGGGAGTGGCCCCTGGTATTGCGGACGCCTTACACCGCGTTTTTTAAATATCTCCGTGATCTTTTTATTTATCTCTGACTCCAACCCGTTCTTTTTAATATAAAGTTCACATTGCTGATCGACAGCTGCATTCATAAAAAAACCGGTCAGTATTGCAGATGGACCATTGATCGTCATGCTCACAGATGTTTTAGTATCCGCGAGGTTGAAACCTGAATACAGCTTTTTAGCATCCTCGAGGCAACAAATTGACACGCCGGAATTACCTATTTTTCCATAAATGTCCGGACGGTATTCAGGATCACGTCCGTAAAGCGTTACACTGTCGAATGCAGTCGATAAACGTTTGGCAGGCAAACCTAGGGAAACATAGTGGAAACGCCTGTTGGTACGTTCCGGTCCGCCTTCACCGGCAAACATACGGGTAGGATCCTCTCCTTCACGTTTGAATGGGAACACCCCTGCTGTGTACGGAAATTCACCTGGAACATTTTCCTGCAGACTCCATTTCAACAGATCTCCCCAGGCTTCATACTTGGGTGTTGCAACTTTAGGAACCTGGGTATGTGAAAGCGATTCGTAATGTGTTTCAATTTTAAGCTCCTTATCACGAACCTTAAATACATAATGTTCGTTTTTGTAATTTTTAACTTTCTTCGGCCAATCGGCTAACAACTTTTTATTACCCGGATCAAGCTTAAATTCAAGTTCTGCGTAAGCTTCCTGCAATTTTTTTACCAGGCTATCTCTATCATCGATCTTAGAATCATTAAGTACCTCGATCGATTTATGAATACCGTAAAGACGTTGGGCCACTTCGGCCTGCTCAGTTGTCCACTTATCGTATTTTCTGTTGTTATCGGAAATTTCACTTAAGTAACGTGTGCGTGCGGGAGGAATTATATAGATCTTTTCACTCATTTCATCACTTGCTCCCAGACCGGATTTAAGATCTGTCCTGCCGGTTTTATCCACCAGCGTATCCATTACCACTTTATACAAACGATTCATGCCGGGATCGTTAAACTGCGAAGCAATGGTTCCGAATACAGGCAGTTTTTCATCATCCACTTCAAACAACTTGTGATTACGCTTGTATTGCTTCTTCACATCCCGCAACGCATCCATCGCCCCGCGCTTATCGAATTTATTCAACGCTATTATATCGGCAAAATCGAGCATGTCGATCTTCTCCAACTGTGTAGCCGCACCGTATTCAGGAGTCATTACATATAGCGACATATTGCTGTGCTCAATGATCTCCGTATCACTTTGCCCGATACCACTTGTTTCAAGAATTACAAGGTCGAAATTGGCGGCACGAACTATATCAACCGCTTCCTTTACATATTTGGAAAGTGCAAGGTTACTCTGACGCGTTGCCAGGGAACGCATATATACACGATCATTATTGATCGAATTCATCCGGATACGGTCACCCAACAAGGCACCGCCTGTTTTACGCTTGGAAGGATCAACAGAAATGATGGCCACCGTTTTATCTTTAAAATCGATAAGAAATCTTCTAACTAACTCATCTACTAATGATGATTTTCCTGCACCGCCGGTACCAGTAATACCTAATATAGGAGACTTAGATTTAACCGCAAGCTTTCGAACCTCATCTAATACAACTTTCGACTCTTCCGGAAAATTTTCGGCTGCTGATATCAAGCGGGCAATCGATCTTGGATTTTTTGTTGTAAAATGCTTTAATTCTCCATTCAGATTAGCACCGGTAGCAAAATCACACTTACTTAACATATCATTGATCATTCCCTGCAGGCCCATGGAGCGGCCATCATCAGGAGAATAGATACGTGTAATACCGTATTTATGCAGTTCTTCAATTTCCGTCGGCAAAATAGTTCCACCCCCGCCGCCGAATATTTTAATATGCCCGCAATCCTTTTCCTTCAACAGATCATGCATATATTTAAAGAATTCCATATGTCCACCCTGGTAAGATGTAATGGCTATGGCATTAACATCTTCCTGTATGGCACAATCCACGATCTCCTTTACACTGCGATCATGACCCAGATGGATCACCTCTGCTCCACTGGCCTGGATGATCCGTCGCATAATATTTATAGCCGCATCATGACCGTCAAACAAAGAGGCTGCTGTTGCGATACGAAGTTTATTCTTTGAAACGTAAGGTTCTGTCTTTACCATTTTCTATCGAAAAATTATATTAGTGGCATAAGGTGCAAATTTAACCTTAACCATACATTTAAACAACATTTACACGTCTTAGTTTACGAGTCTAAAGGCCTATTGTTCATATATTTACAGTCTATTCCTGAACCCGGTCCATGCGTATCCGTTTAAACATTTTACTTATATCTGTTATTCTTTCTGTAAGCGCCTCGTGGTCGCAAAAAGTACATTTAAAAACATTGGCTAACCTACCAAAAAACATTTTCGAAAGCTCTGGAATTACAGCAAACCGGGATGGAACATTATGGACACATAATGACAGCGGGGACGGGCCGGTTATTTACAAAATCGACACACTCGGTCACTTGCTCAAGACTCTTTATTTACAAGGTGCCACGGCAATTGACTACGAAGAGATATCACAGGACAATCAGGGCAATGTATATGTATGCGATTGCGGGAACAACGCTAACAGGAGGCAAAACCTATGCATTTACAAGATCCCGCACACAGCTATAGCTTCAGGTAGTGATACGGTAATACCCGAAATCATTCACTTCAGTTTTTCGGATCAGTACCAGTTTCCACCTCCGAAAGAAAAACAGAACTTTGACTGTGAAGCCTTTGTCGTTTTCAATGATTCTATATTTCTTTTTTCAAAAAACGGAGGTGAATCACAGTATTGCAAACGCTATGGTTTACCGAATGTGCCCGGTGTACACACAGCGATTTTACTTGACAGCACAATAACAAAACGATGGGTAACAGGCGCTGCGCTAAGTCCTGATAATAAAACACTGATCCTGTTATCCGAAAACAAACTGAATATTTTCAACCACTTCAAAGGCTCTGATTTCTTTGGCGGCCAACATACTAAAACAGGTATTCCAGTTACGCTAAAGGAAGGCATCACCTTCAAAAACAACACCAGCATTTATTTGACGGATGAAAAGTATAAGTGGTTTGGAGGGAAATTGTACTATATTGATCTCGGACACTTAATAAAATAACAATTATATTTTTTGAGCCGATATTGATATCTTAAATTTTTTGTCGGGATAAGTCGGGTAATCCAAAACCTTTGTTTTAAAATCACCTTTGATATAGATCGCACAGAGAGAATTACTTATCTGGTAAAGACTTCCACGCTTTTCTTCAGGAGTCCCATCCAAAATACCGGCTAATACCTCCCAATCAATAGTTTCGTAACTGGTACCATAATCATGCCATACAATTATTGAATTTTCATTTTTCAATAAATTAAATACATTTTGTGTATCGATCTTAACTCCATCGTAACTATGATCTCCGTCCACAAAAATAAGATCGAACTTTTGGCCTAACTTTTCGAAATCAAATGTTTTTGAGTTGGCTTCAACATGCTCAACATTCGAAAGGTCCTTAGAAAAAAAACGCTGAACACGGGTAAATTTTTCTCCGTATCCCAGCTCATTCATCTCCTTGTTAGACAAGCTCAATGAAACACATTTTTTTGCCACACTTGCAACATTCGATATACTCTCACCGCGCCAGGTACCGATCTCAAAATAATCGCAATCGGTATATTTTTTAGCGAGCTGCTTCAGAATAACCATATCAATCGGAAACGATGTACCTGCCAGGTTAGTATAGTTATCGATGGTTTCATTAAGACCAGGCAAAAGATCAAGAATATCCAATTGAGGTAATCCATTTGGCATATTATATTTTCCGATCACATGGTCTTTCCTGTTAGTGTTGATCACAATATGGTACAATGATTTAAGAATAATTGACGGCCTGGTCAAAAGAATTCTTAAAAAAGGTAATATTAATCCAAGCCTGTTCATTTTGAAGAAATTTTATTAAGTAGATCCGCCATCTGAGCTGTACAGTTTTTTCGCGAATATTTATCGATCATTGTTTCTGACTCCAGTTTCAATTGTCCGTTTCTATAATTTTCATAAAACTTCAAAATTAACTTTTTTGTAGATTCGTAGTCATTGAATCCGACAATACTACCTGCCTTTACTTCATTTATGATCCGCGCTGTGTCACCTTGCAGACTTCCTATAGCGAATACAGGTCGTCTGGCGGCAAGATATTCAAAAAGTTTTCCGGGTATGATCCCGAGCGTATTTGGAGTATCGTTTAAGGGCAGCAACAAGACCGGAGAACGGCGCAGACTCTGTACAACTTCCTGATGCGGTAAATAATCAATACGTTCTGTACAGAACTCCAGACCGTTATCCCTTATACTCTGAACAACTGTAATGTCATTTTTACCGGTAAGCTTTATTTTCAGATCCTCTCTGAAACCCGGTACGGATGTACATAACTCACGCAGCGCCTTCCAGAAGTTGTGCGGATTACGGTCTTTATTCATCGCGCCAATGTGGTGAAATAAGAAACCTTTATAAAGATCAACCGGTTCACTTGAAAAATCATCCTGGTCAAAGCCATTGGTTATTACCTGCACGGGCCTGTTCGCTATCTTTTTGCAATCTTCAGCCCAATGCCAGCTAACAGCAACAACCTCATCTGCAGAAGTAAGCACACCCTTTTCAAGCCGTTTGTGTTTTGCATCGGCCCGGGAAGTCAGCATGAGTTGGCTGTAAAAATCGATATCTGTCCAGGGATCACGAAAATCGGCTAACCAGGGAATATTTAATTTCTCTTTCAATCCCTGCGCGATCAGATGCATACTGTGCGGGGGACCCGTGGACACAATGGCGTCAACAGGGTTCTTTTGTAAGTATTCTACGAGAAATTTTATTGAAGGTTTTATCCAAAAGCAGCGCGCGTCGGGAATAAAAAAATTGCCGCGGATCCAAACGGATAACTTCTCGGTAAATTTTGGTTTAGCTGTTTCCGACAAAAACCCCGTATTGATGCGCTGCTCCTTCTTTTGACCGATAATTTTTTTGTATAATGAATATGGTTCCCAGATAGGATAGCGGATGACTTCAACACCTTCAGGAACATCTTTTTGAAGTGAATTATCGATAGCAGGCGCTTCACCGCCTTCAGCAGTATATACAATTGGTTCCCATCCAAAAGTCCTCAGGTATTTCACAGTCTTCAGCCAACGCTGCACACCAGAACCTCCGCTGGGCGGCCAATAATAAGTAATTACGAGTACGCGCTTGTTCAACTTAAGCAAGAATTTTGCGATCGATTAATTCAAGTATACGATGAGTAGATCTGCCATCCCACAAGGGTGGTATACCTCCCCCTTTTTTATCAGCTAACACCCGCTCCATTATCAACTTAACATTAAACGGCAAAAGTTCATTGGAACCAACAGTAATGGTTACAGGACGTTCCGTATTTGGACGTAAAGTAAAGCAGGGTACTTTCATGAAAGTTGTTTCCTCCTGAACTCCACCACTATCTGTGATCACCTTTACACTCTCTTTTATAAGTTTTTGAAAGGAAAAATAATCCTGAGGCTCGGTCAAAATAACCTTCTTATTATTCTCCAGCCCCTGCATCAATCCGAATTTCATAAGATTATTGGCGGTCCGGGGGTGTATCGGGAAAACAACATTGTATTTAACAGTAAGCTCAGTGATCAGGTCTAATATATTCCTTAAACCTTCAGCCGTATCTACATTGGATGGCCGGTGCATAGTCATCAGTACATAGCTTTGAGAGACAACACCTAACGTACTGAGTATGGTTGATGAATTTATCTGATCATTAAATGCCACCAGCGTATCAATCATTGTATTACCTACAAGAAATATCTGTTCTTTACTTTTACCTTCCCTTAACAAATTATCTATACCGCTTTGTTCCGTAACAAAAAAGTAATCGGCCAGGTCATCTGTAATGATACGGTTTATCTCCTCGGGCATTGTCCGGTCAAAACTCCGTAAACCGCTCTCCACATGTGTCAGTTTTATACCCATACGATTAGCAGCTATCGCCGCCGCCATAGTTGAATTTACATCACCAACAACAAGCAGCATATCCGGCTTATATGAATTCAGCACATCCTCCATTTTAGCGATGATCTCTCCTACCTGTGAAAGAGGTGTTATAGCAGTCAGATGTATAAAAAAATCGGGGTGTACATTCAGTTCGTCAAAAAAAACGGTCGACATTTTTTCATTGGAATGCTGGCCGGTATGGACAATTTTTATTTCGAGTGAAGGAAAATGAAGTTCAGCCAGTTTTTTAAACTGCGTGATCTTTATAATATTGGGACGGGTGCCAACAACTATGAGGACTTTTTTTTTCATTTTTCAGCCCTTAGTTTCCATAGCATTCTTTTTTCTCCCATCAAGGTACAACGCTCCGGCAACAGTCAGTAATAACAAAGCCGACATAGCAAACGAAACACTTTCCCCTGTATTATAAACCGCAGGCTCAAATTTAAAAACAACAGTGTGCTTACCTGCCGGAATGCGCATAGCCCTTAACACATAATTAGCTCTTACGTGCGGCATAAGCTGTCCATCGACATATGCATTCCAGCCATCCTTATAATAGATCTCAGAAAATACTGCCAGCTGTTCACTTGATGAATTAGACTCATATACCAGTTCATTCGCTTTGTAAGAGGTGAGTTTAATACTCGCCAAAGAATCACTCTTATGTTGAAACCCGGTCAGTTCCAGCTTAAATCGCTCATCAATAACTGCAGTGGTTCGCGGATTAAAATTACTTAACGCCGTTATTTCCGAATCGGCACCTGGCACGTATTTGATCGAATTTACAAACCATGCATTACCCAGTGCATATCGGTTTTGCAGGGGATCCGCTTCAGGATTATAGATCACATACCGCATATTCAACATGTTCAACACCGGCTGTTGTGAAAAAGTGGCACGAAAAGCGGAATCATTCGGACTGCTTTTCAGTGTACTTGAAATAGCCTGAATACTCCTGTCGATATGAAAATCAACCAGCTCCTGATATCGCTTCAGCTTGGCGCCATGATAGCCCCCAATTGACTTATGCCAATAAGAAGTACTTGCATCATTGAATGTACTCACACTTAAATTAAGAACACGAAAGTCAGGATCCTTATCCTGTAATATTTTAGCATCTGCCTGGGTTTGCTGAAATGGATTCGATACCTGGACAGGTGCGACAAAATTATCGTTATTCACATAGCGTTTATTAACACTCCACATATCGGCTAACACAAAAAAAGATACTGTAATGACAATATAAATGCGTTCAATTTTCGATTTAAAATACAACCATATAACACCTGCGGCTAAAATGATAAGTAAGAATGTACGGATAGCGTCGGCCTTAAAAATAGCTTTACGGGCTCCTTCCAGGTTATCTAAAAATGATTGGGCAACATCGGCGGGAGTGCCTCCTTTTGTTATCTGGTCATAGAATTCGTTGTACTCATTAGTTTTGAAAAAAGCAGTCAGACTGCCCGGTGCCAGGTAATAAAGCAAAGACAAACCTGCTGTAAGCGCAAGTGATATATAGAATGCAATCTTCACCGAAGAAGGATTTGCCAGGAATGGCAATTTTATTTTTTCAGCAAGCCCTTGTTTCGTCTTTATTAACTTATCAAATGCCAGTACTGCAAGTAAGGGAATTGTAAACTCCGCGATGACCAATATCATGGATACGGCCCTGAACTTATTATAACCGGGGAAGTAATCCAAAAACAATTCGCTAAACCACATGAAATTTTTTCCCCATGCCAGCAAAATGGACAATACCGTTGCAATGACCAATGCCTGCTTAAGAGAACCTTCAACAATAAACAAGCCCAATACAAAAAGGAAAACAATGATCGCCCCTGTATATACAGGCCCTGAAGTGAAAGGCTGATCACCCCAATACTGATCGGCTTTAGCGATATACTCTTTGAATTGACCATCAACATCCTTTAATGCCTGCTTATTTGTGGCACCAATCGACCCCGACCCCCCACCCTTAAAATCGGGGATCAACAAACTCATCGTTTCTCCTTTTCCATAGCTCCATTGAGTTGCATAATCTTTATCAAGTCCACTGGTTTTATTCTCTTTATTAAATGTCAATTCCGATTTACCGCGGGTAGAATATTTTCCATACTCATAAGTGGCCAGCAAATTACCGGCATTAGTGCCAACCGCAAGCAGAGCCGCGATCACCAATACACCAACCGACTTTCCATAATTTTGAAGTTGCTTTTGTTTTACAGAATTGATCAATTCTGTAATTCCATAAATAATCAGGAATAGGAAAAGATAATATGTGATCTGGGGATGATTCGCGTAGAGATCAAGTGCAAGAAAAAGTGCAGTAAGCGCTCCGCCCAATAAATACCTCCCTCTGAATGCAAGTATAGCTCCGGCCACAGTTGGTGCCATATAGGCAATTGCATGAGCTTTAGAATTGTGCCCGGCCTCTATGATAATAAAAAAATAAGATGAAAAAGCGAACGCAATAGCACCCATTATACCCATCCAGGGATCAACACGAAGAACCAGCAGCAAAATGTAAAAGCCCAGCATATATAAAAACACCAGGTTAACAGGATGTGGTAATCCAAGTTTAAAAATCTTGTCTACGTACTGGATCAAATTTGAAGGATGGAGGACCGATATCTGGAAGGCCGGCATTCCACCGAACATTGAATTCGTCCACAAAGGCTCCTCTTTATATAGTGTCCGGAAATCAGCGATCTCTTTTGACATACCGGTGTAATTAACAATATCACCCTGCTTTATCTTTTTCCCTTCAAATACCGGTTTAAAATAAAGAGAGGCAAGTAGTATGAAAACAACAACCGCGATAATGTGCGGTACAAAATTTTTAAAATTGAAATTGTTCATTTGAGTATGACTAATTATTGCCTTTAATTACAAAATTGTTTTTTTCATAAAATTTAATAGAACACAGATCATTATGATCTTTATGATTAACGCAGATTCAAATCATAATAAATCATAACCATCATAAAAATCAGCGTTCCATTTTCACATTTAACTTACTTTACTTCTTCATAGTCTACATATTCCCCGTCATCATTATCCTTGTTGTTTTTTTTGGGCGGAACATAATCAACTGATACATCTCCTGCTCTCTTTTCAGCTTCACTCCGGCCATTAAAATTTCTGGCGTTGGCAACTTGTATACCGTTCCAGATACGGTAAACGATCCAAACTGCCAGTATTGTAAAAAATATATCTCTCATTTTTAAAATAGCAGATTTATTGGATCAGAGAATTATTGATTTAATTCTCCAACTCAACAAATTTCCAAATCAACAATTCATTTACTTAAGTACAAATTCCGTTCCGAATAAATTGTGTGAAAATATTCGTCGGTAAGATCGTCAATAAAATAAATAGCTTCGCCGGTTGATTTCATTTCAGGGCCAAGCTCCTTGTTCACTTCCGGGAATTTTTCGTAGGAGAACACAGGTATTTTAATTGCATATCCTTTTTTCCTGGGCGTAAATTTAAAATCCTTTACTTTCTTTTCCCCGAGCATTACTTTTGTGGCATAGTTAACATACGGCTCATCATACGCTTTGGCAATAAAAGGCACAGTGCGTGAAGCGCGCGGGTTTGCTTCAATAACATATACTATTTCATCTTTCACCGCGAACTGTATGTTAATTAACCCAACCGTCTTTAACGCAACAGCGATGCGTTTAGTATAATCTTCCAGCTGTTTTAACACTTTTTCACTAAGGTCGAAGGGAGGAAGAACAGCATAGGAATCCCCGGAATGGATACCCGCAGGCTCTATGTGTTCCATCATTCCTATTATGTAAACATCTTTACCGTCACAAATGGCGTCAGCTTCCGCCTCAATTGCTCCTTCAAGGAAATGATCCACTAAAACCTTATTGCCGGGAATATCCTTCAACATATTCACTACATGCTGTTCCAGTTCCTGCTCGTTGATAACGATCTTCATCCCTTGTCCGCCTAACACGTAAGAAGGGCGCACCAACAAAGGAAAACCCAGATCTTTCGACAGCCCGACCGCTTGCTCGGCATCTTCTATGACACCAAACTTAGGGTAAGGAATATTATTTTCTTTCAACAATTTGGAAAAACTTCCCCTGTCCTCGGCCAGGTCAAGCGACTTGAAGTCTGTACCGATTATTTTAATTCCATAACGCTCCAACTTCTCGGCCAGCTTCAACGCGGTTTGTCCGCCTAACTGAACAATCACACCAACCGGCTTCTCATGCCTGATGATATCGTAAATATGTTCCCAGAAAACAGGTTCAAAATAAAGCTTATCAGATACATTAAAATCGGTTGACACTGTTTCCGGATTACAATTGATCATGATCGTTTCATAACCACACTCTCTTGCCGCTAATACTCCGTGCACGCAACTGTAATCAAACTCAATACCCTGTCCTATCCGGTTAGGTCCTGAGCCCAACACCACAATTTTCTTTTTATCCGAACAAACCGATTCATTCTCGTCTTCAAATGTGGAATAATAGTATGGTGTACGCGCTTCAAATTCGGCAGCACAGGTATCAACCAGTTTGTACACCCGGTTAATGTTCATTTCCGTGCGCTTTTTATACACTTCACTTTCGAGGCAATCCACTATATGCGCTATCTGCCTGTCGGCATAGCCCTTTTGTTTGGCTTCGTACAAAATATCTTTGGGAAGAGCATCGATCTTGTATTTATGTATCTCACTTTCGAGGATTACCAATTCCTCGATCTGATTGAGAAACCACGGATCTATCTTAGTTAATTTCTGTATGGTTTTTACAGGTATCCCTAATTTCATCGCGTCATAAATATGGAACAAACGGTTCCAACTCGGCCGTTCAAGACTCTTAAGCAGTTCGGCCTGGTTTTTGACTTCTTTTCCATCGGCACCCAGTCCATTACGCTTTATTTCGAGCGACTGACAAGCCTTTTGCAATGCTTCCTGAAAACTTCGGCCAATGGCCATTACCTCTCCTACCGATTTCATCTGGAAACCCAACTCACGATTAGCGCCCTTGAATTTATCAAAGTTCCAACGTGGTATTTTTACAATTACATAATCCAATGTCGGCTCAAAGTAAGCAGAAGTACTTTGCGTGATCTGGTTCATCAACTCATCCAGGTTATATCCTATCGCAAGCTTTGAAGCTATTTTAGCGATCGGGTAACCGGTAGCTTTACTCGCAAGTGCTGACGAACGGGATACGCGTGGATTTATCTCAATAGCAATGATCTCTTCCTTTTCATCGGGGCTAACTGCGAACTGCACATTACAGCCCCCCGCAAAATTTCCGATGGCACGCATCATCTTAATGGCCATGGTACGCATCTTCTGAAAAGTACTGTCAGAAAGCGTCATCGCAGGTGCCACTGTGATCGAGTCACCGGTATGAACACCCATCGGGTCAAAATTCTCAATCGAACAAATGATCGTCACATTATCATTCTTGTCCCGTAACAACTCCAGCTCAAACTCCTTCCATCCCAGAACAGCCTTATCTATAAGTACTTCGTGGATAGGTGACGTATGTAAACCGCGGTTCAGCGCCGGATCAAAATCCTCTTTTATGTAAACTACCGAACCTCCGCTACCGCCCAAAGTGAAAGAAGGACGTATCACAAGGGGGAACCCAAAGTCCTGGGCGATCTCTTTCCCTTCCAAAAACGAACGTGCAATTTTCGATGGCGCCATACCTACGCCGATCTTTTCCATACGGGCACGGAACTTGTCGCGGTCCTCGGTAACCTCAATGGCTTCAATATCCACACCTATCATTCGCACCCCATACTTTTTCCATATCCCCATCTCATCACACTTCATAGCGAGGTTTAGAGCAGTTTGTCCGCCCATGGTAGGCAATACAGCATCAATCTTTCGCTCCTCCAATATTTTAACAATTGATTGGGTAGTAAGCGGCAACAGGTAAATGTTTTCGGCCGTTACCTTGTCGGTCATGATGGTGGCCGGGTTGGAGTTAATAAGTGTTACTTCAATACCCTCCTCTTTTAACGAACGGGCCGCTTGCGAGCCCGAATAATCAAACTCACAGGCCTGGCCAATAATAATTGGCCCACTCCCGATTATAAGTACCGATTTTATTGATTTGTCTCTTGGCATGGTTTAAGTTTAAAACGAACGAAAATAAGGATTAATAATACAGTACATATGGGAACATTTTCAACATTTTATCCTCATTGCCTTACCCTGCCCTCTCCAAAAGAGAAGGTTCTTAAGTACAAAGCCTTATGAAACATTTTTGGCTCGTGTGAACGGCATCCTCTCCCTTGGAAAGGGCAGGATGAGGAGCAATAAAAAACCCTCTCGAAATTGAGAGGGTTTAAATATGGATTATAATGAAATTTCAATGTTTATGCTTTATGAAGTTTAGTACTTGATACGGTCAGCTTTTTTCTACCCCTTTTTCTGCGTGCAGCAATAGTTCTGCGACCATTAGCACTGGCCATTTTCTTCCGAAATCCGTGCTTGTTTCTCTTTTTTCTATTCGAAGGTTGAAAGGTACGTTGTGCCATAGCTTAATTTTTATTAAGGCTTGCAAAGATAGGAAGCTTTTTCAAATGGCAAAATAATTAGTTTAATTAATCGTCTTTCTCAATTACAGCCTCCTTTCATATCCATACCGGCTTCAGTGATTTCAGGCAGGGATGGGCCCAAATTAAATAGTACATTTACTCCCTGATTATTATGGCCAAAAAAGAAAAAGACACCGATAACCTCCCAAAAGCAAAGATAAATAAGGAAAACCTCGCCTCCGCCTCGGGTATTTTGAAGTTTTTGCTGCCACATAAATGGAAATTCATATTAGGTATGCTTTTCCTTGGGCTTACCGGAGCAACTGCCCTTATTTTCCCGCGACTTATGGGGAACCTGATGGGCCTTGTAGGCACCCAGGATTACAGCAAAATCGACCTGAAGAATATTGCTAACGATCTTGGTATTAAACTTCTTGTTTTATTCGGATTACAGGCTGTTTTCTCATTTTTCAGGGTGATTCTGTTCGTAAATGTGACTGAAAACATGCTAAAAGGCCTGAGAGTCGCTGCTTACAATCAGCTGATCCGAATGCCAATGGTGTTTTTCTCTAAAAACCAGGTTTCGGAACTCAACAGCCGTATCAGCGCTGATATTAACCAGATACAGGATACTTTTACAACAAACATCGCTGAATTTATCCGCCAGCTCATTATTATTATTGGCGGCATTGCTATTATTTGTGTCACATCAATTAAGCTTGCTTTAGTTATGCTCGCTACTATTCCGCTACTGGCTGTTTTAACCGTTTATTTCGGACGAAAGATAAGGGCCATATCCAGAGGTGTGCAGGACGAAGTAGCCATATCAAATATTATTGTCGGCGAAAGTCTTCAGGGAATCGCTAATGTAAAATCATTCACTAACGAGGCTTACGAGGCGCAACGATATGAATCAAGCACAAACAATATATTAAAACTGGCTATGAAAGGCGGAATGGCCCGCGGCACATTCTTCTCGTTTATTATTTTCTGCCTGCTTGGTACAATAGTATACATCGTGTGGTATGCCACCCAGCTAACCATTAGCGGCGCCCTGCCGGCCAAAGATATGATGTCATTCCTTTTCTATACGGTATTTGTGTCAGCTTCTATTGGGGGTATCGCCGAACAATACGCACAGATACAAAAGGCCCTTGGTGCTACACAACGCGTACTTGAATTGATAAATGGGGAAACTGAAGAAATAAAACTGGTAACAAATGTAAAAACCGGCAAAAGATTCGAAGGCAATGTTGCATTTAAAAATATTGAATTCAATTACCCAACCCGCCCTGAATTTAAGGTGTTGAAAAAAGTTTCTTTTGAAGCGAAAAAAGGTGAAACCATTGCTATTGTGGGACCAAGCGGATCAGGTAAATCAACACTTACTTCATTATTGCTTCGCTTTTACGAGCCGCAAGGCGGGGAAATTAGTATTGACGGAAAAAGGTCGACCGATTATAGTTTGACCGAATTGCGGGAACAAATGGCCATTGTGCCCCAGGATGTATTATTGTTTGGCGGAACTATCAAAGAGAATATTGCTTATGGAAAAACCGGTGCAACACCCGGTGAAATTGTTGAAGCTGCAAAAAAAGCGAACGCCTATGATTTTATCATGAGCTTCCCTGAAAAATTTGACACGATTGTTGGCGAACGCGGCATTCAACTTTCGGGCGGACAACGCCAGCGGATTGCAATTGCGCGCGCAGTATTGAAAGACCCTTCCATCCTCATACTTGATGAAGCTACAAGTTCACTCGACTCTGAATCGGAACGTGTGGTGCAGGAGGCATTGGATAAACTTATGGAAGGACGAACTTCCTTTGTTGTGGCCCACCGTTTATCTACTATACGCAAGGCCGATAAAATTGTAGTGCTCGAAAAAGGTGAGGTTATTGAAACAGGAACACATGAAGAACTCATGCTTAATAATGAAGGACTTTACAAAAGCCTGGTGAGGTTGCAGTATGAGTTGGTATAAGAAAACAGGATAAAACATCTATATTGACTTTCGTAAATATAAAATCCCCTTATAATATTTAATTTATGCAACACCTTTTGCTGTTACACGGAGCCATAGGTGCAAAAGATCAACTGCAAACCCTGGCCGAAAACCTGAAAGAATTGTCCACAGTTCACACATTAAGTTTTAGCGGCCACGGGGGAGAACCAATGCCTGAAACATTCTCCATTGAACAATTTTCAACTGATGTATTAAAATACCTGCAACAAAATAAAATTGAAAAGGTCAACATTTTCGGATATAGTATGGGCGGATATGTCGGACTATACCTGGCCAAACATTATCCCGAAAAAATAAACAAAGTATTTACATTGGCCACCAAATTTTTATGGACGCCCGAGATCGCGCAGCGCGAAATTAAAATGCTGGATGCTGCCAGGATCAAAGAAAAAATACCCGCGTTCGCTCAACAGCTTGAAAAACGGCACCTTCCGAACGATTGGAAAACGGTTTTACATAAAACCGCGGAAATGATGATCAAAATGGGCAACAAAAATCCGCTAACCCTGAATGATCTTGAAAGCATTGAAAAAAGTGTATTGATCGGGATCGGTGATAAAGATACAATGGTTACATTAGAGGAAACAATTAATGTTTACCGGAAGCTAAAAAACTCAAACTTAATAGTTTTGCCGAACACTCAGCATCCGATCGAAAAAGTAAACATCAAAAGATTAACCGAAGAAGTCGCCCTATTCTTTAATACCAACACTAATTAATCCAATGAAGATCGATAAATACATTGGCCATTCAGGTTATACATCGCGCCGGAAAGCCTGTGTTCTTATTGAAGAAAAAAGAGTGACGGTAAATGGCAAAACAGCCACATTCAGTACCAAAATAAATGAGAACGACCTTGTTTTGATTGATGGTAAAAAGCTGGAAGTAAAAGATTTTGTGCCAACATATATTGCGTATAACAAACCCAAAGGCGTTGAATGCACTTCCGAAAAAACCACTGATAATATTATTGATGCCATTGGCCATGAACAAAACATATACCCTATTGGCCGCCTGGATAAAGATTCAGAAGGATTGATACTGTTAACCAACAATGGTCCGATAATAGATAAAATTGCCAACTCTCAATACGGGCACGAAAAAGAATACATTGTTACCCTCAACCTTCCTGTACGTAAACAATTTCTAAAAGAAATATGCGCGGGGGTTGAGCTTCAGGGTGAAAGAACGAAACCCTGCATAGCCACTCTTGAACCCAACGCCAAGCGTATCTTCAGGATCATTTTAACACAAGGCCTTAAACGCCAGATACGCCGTATGTGCAACGCATTTGATTACCAGGTAATAAAATTACAGCGGGTACGCGTAATGAATATAAAATTAGGTAAGTTAAAATCTGGTGAGTGGAGAGATCTGACAGATGAGGAATTAACGGAATTATTTTCCTTATTAAAATAGCACAAAATGAACCAAAAATTACTGGTATTACTATTTTGCTTCATAGGATCTTCTCATGCCGGAATTTCGCAGGAAGCCATGACTATAGGCCCGATGGTACACATTAATTTTGGCGGCGAAAAAATATATGCTTCTTATGCCATTGAAAGTGCATATTGGAATTATGAGCATTTTCCATATAGTATAGATGGCGGTATTGAATTTGAATCGGGCGGGTTTAGAATATATAGTGAATTCCAAACAGGAATAGCATTGGCAGGCATTTCCTGCGGCCCTGTATTTGAATTAAATAAATCAGGTGCTCACTTTGGATTACAGGGTTCCATATGGGGCAATTATTTTCTTGGGGTTGATCTCCGTATTCGCAGAATAGAGAAAACCACATTCAAGTCTCCGGGTGTTTACCTTAAACTCCCTATTGGACCTGGCGGGTCTAAAAATTCAAATGGAAGCAATCACCATTGGGACCTGGATTGAAACGGGATTGCTACCCACCTTTAAACTCTTCTCTATTCTATTTATATTACATTTACATATTTGTTAATTTCACCCGGTTAAAACCAGTAAATGTATACTATATCCATAATATCCGCCAGCGTACGCACTGGACGTAAAAGCAACCGGGTTGCTGCATACTTCAAGAACTATATTGAAGAAAATAAGATTGCAACTCCGGAGATCATTGATCTTGATACATACCAATTCCCTGTATTCAATGAACGTCTGAAATTTCTGAAGGCTCCATCGGATAGCATCCTTGAGTTTACCGGAAAAATAAAAAAGGCGAATGCTGTTCTTATAGTTACACCAGAGTATAATGGAGGCTATCCGGCCGCCTTAAAAAATGTAATTGACCTGCTAAATGATGAATGGTATCATAAACCAATTGGGTTTATCACTGTTTCTGCAGGAGCATTTGGAGGCAGCCAGGTGGTAACATCATTGCAATTTGTCCTCTGGAAAATGAAAGCATTAACGGTTCCGGCAATATTCCCTGTTGCGAAAGTCGAAGAAATATTTGATGAAGCCGGCAAGCCCATTGATAAAGCCGCAATTGATAAAAGGGCCGCTTCTTTTATGAAAGAAGTAATGTGGGTAACCGAAGCATGCGCAAAAATGAGATAGCCGGCTATTTTCACTTCAACTTCATCTCTTTAAATTCCGAAAACACAACGGCTGCCAGTATACATAGTATTGCCCCAAAAACACCATTCAGGCGCAACCCGAAATCATTACCCGGATCTTTCCCGTAAAGTGTAAGGGTAGCGAACAACGCGATACCAAATGTTTGTCCAAGCTTTACAGCAAAATACTTAACCGCGAAGTAAAGACCTTCCTTGTTCTCCCCCGTTCGTTTGGCATCAAGTTCAGCTATCTCGGCTAAAATAGCGGGTGGCAATATGCCCAACGAAGCCAAAGGAAATCCCGCCAATATAACCAAAGTATATATTTGTATTGTCGATGAAAAAGGCATTTTACCCAGGAAATAAATAAAAACAAAAATGCAGGCAAGCATCACAAAAGAGTACATCACAATTTTCTTTTTCCCCATTTTATGTGCAAGGAAATTAATTAACGGATAAAACAAAAGTGATACGCCAACCATTGTAGCCATTAATATAACGCCCATCTCTTCAGGCAGTCCACACAATACAGTTAAAAAATAAAGAAGTCCGCTTGTTATAATATAAAGTGCCATATAGTACGAAAAATCAGCCGCGATATAATATCTGAAATTCTTATTTGAAAACGCCTGCCGCATAGCGGGAATTATCGACAAAGTGGAAGGGTGTGCTTTACAATACTTTTTCTCACTTATAAACAAAGCCGGTAT
This sequence comes from Bacteroidota bacterium, assembly GCA_016183775.1. Taxonomy (NCBI): domain Bacteria; kingdom Pseudomonadati; phylum Bacteroidota; species Bacteroidota bacterium. The sequence goes on along the minus strand of JACPDY010000080.1, from coordinate 6,554 downwards.
GAACATAAAAAAAACTCCCGCTGCCGATAAGCTCCATACGGCATACTGCACCGCAACAATTCGCTGTCCCGGCTGAAGACTTTGCTGAAACACATCCGCAATATTATTGACGGATGATGAAAGCACAATGCCCAACACAAAACCAACCTGCTGGAAGGTTGATAAACGAACCTTTTCATCGGAAGTATGCGCAAGCTCAGGCATAAGGGCATTATACGGAATTATATACGTTGTAGCCGAAACAAAAAACAGGATAAGCGTGATCACGAGCCACCAGGCGTTTGACTGATCCACTGTGTTTGTCAGGGGGTGAAATATCATTCCGCAAAAAACCATGGCAGGTATGGCGCTTACAAGCATGAATGGAATGCGTCTTCCCAGCTTACCCGTGCTCCTATCACTCAGCTGACCTATAAGCGGGTCATAAAAGGCATCAAACAAACGGCCTGCGGAAGTAATAATGGCCAACAGGTTGAACACTCCTAAAATAACCACCTGGGGAATTAAATTGATCAAACCTGAATTGGAAGGAGGCAAATAAAAATAAGGAAGCATTACCCCTACAATATTTACAAGGATACTCCAGCCCAGCATTCCGCAGGCGTATGCTATTTGTAAACGTAAAGGGAATTGAAAATTAACCATCTACCGCAAGTAATCATCAACCAATACGAACACCCATCACGAGTATATCATCCACCTGTTCGTGCGAACCTTTCCAGTCTTCAATCGTTCTGTCAAGGATCGACTTTTGCTCATCCATCGGATATTTGCAGATCTTTGTGATCAATTCGTCAAACTTTTTAACCATGAATTTTTTCCCGTTAGGACCACCAAACTGGTCGGAATAACCATCTGAGAAAATATAAATGCAATCGCCCTTAAGCAATTGTACTTTATGATTGGTAAATTTCTTTTTATCCTCATCAACAAAAAAACCGATCGGGAACTTATTGGCTTTGATCTGCTGCAATGCTCCATCACGAATCAAGTACAAAGGATTGAAAGCTCCTGAAAACTGCAACTCCAGTGATTTGTAATCAATGGCACACATCGCAATGTCCATCCCATCTTTCGTGGATGTTTCATCAATACCCTGGTGCAATGTCTCGGCAACACCCTTATTCACTTCATCAAGTATGGATGCCGGCTCCGCGTGCGGTGTATTATTCAACACATGCTTTAACAGGTTGTGACCTACAATTGACATGAACGCGCCGGGAACACCATGCCCGGTACAATCAATAGCCGCAAAGATAGTTTTGGCATTTTTTTGAGATACCCAGTAAAAATCACCGCTTACAATATCTTTTGGTTTAAATAAAACAAATGAATTTGGCAAAACCTGCTTTATATAATTACCCGGAGGTAAAATGGCATCCTGTAAACGCTTTGCATAACGAATACTGTCCGTAACATGCTTATAAAGAACCTCCAGCTTTTCATTTTGTTTCCCGATCTCTTCCTTCTGACGAACTACCTCTTCCGTACGTTCAATAACTTTCGCCTCCAGTATCTGCTCATTGGTGTGCAGGTCTTCACGCATCTTTAACAACGCACGACCCAATGAATCCTCCTCACTGAGTGGCTTATACTCAGAGAAGAAGTTACCGCTACCCACTTCCTTGGCAAACTGAGTTGTGCCTTCCATACCATCAATAAGGTTATTCAAGGCATCCGACATCTCACCTATCTCATCATTACGCTGCTTGATCCTGAACATAGGTAGAACACCGCGTCCCATCGACAATAACATACTTTTAAGTTCCCGGATCGGCTTAACAATGGAACGTACAGTAAAGGATGCGATCAACACTCCACCTACCAGCAATACAATTGTAACCCAACGAACAATGGTCTGGAGCAAATCGAAGGAGGCCAGCATATCATCACTTCTAAGAACAGAATTCTTCCGCTGTATCTCAATTAATTTTTTAAGCTCATCCAATGCTCTTTTGGTTCCAACGTCAATGTCATTTTCGTCAACCGAATTTTTAGCTAAGAACATTATACTCGGATCATCATAAGAATCCCAAGAAATTATGCTTTGAATAATTTCTTCATGCTTTTTAACTAACTCTTCTGTTATTTCAAAAATACGGTCAATTGCATCCTGTTCATCATTCGACCACTGTTTAGACAAAGTCGCTATCTCTCTTTTCAACTTAGGATATTCGGAATAAATCAAATTTCTCAACTCTTTCTTCTCCGTGTGGTCATCTCCGCTTTGAAAATAAACCCATTTAAGGATAAGCATTTTTGAACGAACTAAAATCAAATTAAAATTCTCCAACTTACTTACTGATGGCGCATATATCTTATTTATTTTATCATTAATGTCACGACTCTGATCAATTGTTAATTGGGTCACATAAAACGCGCTTATAGTCAACAAAATAAGTATCGCAAAACCAATACCTATTTTCCTGCCTATTGAAAATCTAAACTTCATATAGCTGATTTACGTGTAATGTGAATCTGTACCAGGTTACTGCTTATCAAGATCCTGTGAAAGCTTTTGAAACTGCTGCGACTTATCATTATCATGCAGGCTGTAATAAATACCCGACAAGCCAATGAGGGTTTCTTTCCTGCGCGGGTTTAACTGGTATGCCTTTTCCATATACGGCAATGATTTCTTAAACCAAACGACAGCCTCGTCCTGTATGTCATTCAGAGTGGCCAGATCGAAATCATAGTCGAGTTTATTCATGATGAGGCTTACGGCCTGGTTATAATAGATAATGCCCATATTATAATTGGCTGAAATATTATTCGGCTCAGCTATAAGTACTTTGTTGTATGATTCCTCCGCGATCTTCAAAAACTTCATGTTCTTCTTCGGATTTTTCTCATAAGCAGTTTGGAAATACGAGCCCATAATGCCATAGTAATATGTTCCGACAGAATCAATGTTTGCCTTTGGTTTCAGGTATTTTACAAACTGCTTTTGTACGTTGATACATTCAATGGATTTTTGATAGTTAACCGTATCCAATGTTTCGCCAAAAGTGTTATTTACAAGTGCCGATAAACTTCTCATGATACTGAGATTATTCTTTTTAGTCTCAATGGCTGTATCTAACTCTATTGATCTTTTGCAGGCATCATATGCTTCCACAGCAACCAACAGGTCGCGATCTGCAGGTTGACGTTTTTTAAATATCTCCTTGTATATAAAACCCTTTACATACCAGGTTTGCCCGTCATTCATTGTTTCCGGATATTTAGTCGCCGCGTCAATTAAAATTTTGGCACTATCGAGGTTGCCGGCCTGTGTATGCACAAAAGCGCCTCTGAGCTTATCAAGCTGAGCATTCATTATCCCACCTGAAAACAAAAGCAGGAGAAAGGCAATGATCTTTTTAATCATGATAAATAATAGTTTTAAATATACTTATTCCACTTTAATCGCAAGCGCGTATAAGTTTGAACTTATTTTCAACTTATAACGTTCAGCATTTGATTTACTCAATTCAAACAGTTGCTTATTATCCTTAATAATAAAATTGATGGCTGAGCCCTGCTTGGTCAATCCCGCCTTTTCTGTAACAATAAGAGTACTCTGCCCCTTGACCTTATTAATTACATCCGTTAAAAGCGCTGAACTTTCAAACGGCATAAATATGATATTGGATTTTTCCAGGGCAGAGGGTGAAGAAACACTTTTAACGGCAATTGGCTGAGTTCCTACTTTCTTCTGTGCCATCTTATCGAGTTCAGACAATAATGATGAACTCGGCCCCACAACGGTAACAACAAAGTTCCCGTTCTTGTAGTCTTCAGGCCACTCGACATACTTTGAGAAATTATATAGATATACCGCCTTTATCTTGGCATTTGTATCTTCCTTGGGATCGATACGTTGCGCTGATAAAAAAACCAAAGCCACAGCTATTAATGCCAGATGTTTCATGACGGTATTAAACAAAATTCTTACCAAAATGCTAACTGCTTTTAAGTGAGCTTTTTATCCCTCCCAAATATATGAAATTTGCCCTATTTTAATGAAATTTTTTATGGTTTATTTTATGTTCGTAATTATGTGGCTAAACATAGCGAAATCGCACGGTTATCATAGGCTAATAATTTCTACTTTTATGCTTCTATAAAAACAATTGGATACAACTAACTACAGCCAATATAACGATACCGACCTTATTGCCCTTTATAAAAAAACGGACAACAATGCGGTTATAGGCCATTTGTTTGAAAAATACACTCATTTAGTGTTCGGTGTTTGTATGAAATACCTCAAAAATGAAGATGACGCGAAAGATGCCGTTATGCAAATTTTTGAGAAACTCCTTATCGACCTTAAAAAACATGAAATAACACAATTTAAGGGGTGGCTCCATACTGTGGCTAAAAATCACTGTTTAATGCGGTTGCGTTCGGATAAGTCTTTATCGGAGAAACAGCAGGAGTTGAAAAAAGATTTTAAAAGCTTTGTGGAATCAGGTTACGAATTGCATCTTAACAGCGAGCCCGACAAAGAGAAACAACTTAACCAATTGGAGCAGGCCATAAACAGCTTAAAGGAAGAACAAAAAATATGTATTGACCTGTTTTACCTGAAAGAAAAATCGTACCAGGAAATAGCTGTATTAACGGGCTATTCATTGAATACAGTTAAAAGTAATATTCAGAATGGTAAGCGAAACATTAAAATACACATGACTGGGCAAGCATGAGCGAACAACTACATAAGAACTTATTCAATGAAACCCAATGCTTATCGGAGCAAACGTTATTGGACTATATAGACAATGACCTTTCGCCGGAACAGCGTTACCATGTGGAAAAACATCTTGTTGATTGCGAACTATGCGTTGACGCGACGGAGGGCTTAAGCCTGGTAAGTAACCGCAACATTATTGCCGACACCAAAAAACTGGTGAAAGCTACTTTTTCGGCAGACCAAAAAAAAGAACCTAAAGTGATCCGGCTCAATTTCAGTTACAAGCTGCTTGCCGCCGCTTCCGTCGCTTTGCTTATCTGCGGCCTGTTTGTTGTAAACCACTTTTTAAATAAAAATGAAAGTGTTGTCGCGTATAAAATTCCTGCGGAAACTGAAAACAATGAAAAACAAACTGTTCAACCAACATCGCCTTTAAATGATGAGAAAGGCGTAGAAACGCAAAACAAAATTCAGCCTGAAAGTTCCACAAAAGAAGCTCTTCAAAAAACAGAAACAAACCGTGACAGGTTGTCGGAAAGTGAAGATGACAACAGATCGGATAAGAACAAGAAATCTATTTCTGCTGGTGAAACAATTGTCCCGAACAGCGCAGCTACCGGATCCGATGAATTAAATATATCCGGTGCGGACGAAAGATCAGCGGCAAAATCTAAAGAAGCGATGGATGAGGGCTCCGGGTCGGCAGAGACCCCTTCTCCACCCCAAACGACACCTGAAGAAAAATCAGTCAAGAGTGAACTTAAACAGCCTTCCGGGGCAGGCAACACAAGCCTTTCCGGTGATGCACAAAAAGCAGCCCAACGTTCAGCTGCAGATGACGCCTTTGGTGATACCAATAAAAAATCCAGGAAAAAAGATGAAAGTATAGTTATGGATAAAGCCAAAGACGAGGCCAAAAAAGCTGCACCTGAACCAAAACAGGAACAAAGACAGGAAGAAATGATGAAAAGGGAATCAGAAACAAGGCCGTCTAAACCTGAGACCACTACTGCAAGTCCTGTTGTTGACGCGCCTTATACAGCACCAAAATTTCCTGGAGGAGAAACAGAGCAGCAAAAATTTATTAATAAAACTATTGATCTTAAAAACTGCCCGGGCTGCAAAGGCGAGGTTTCTGTTTCAGTTATTGTAAGCGAAAAAGGCGACCTGAGGGATCCTCAGATTTTAAAAGGTGTTTCAGGCTGTGAATGCCTGAGCGAAGAAGCTTTACGAATTGTAAAAGCAATGCCGAAATGGGAACCAGCTAAAAGAGATGGGGGAGCTGTAAGCACTAAACATAGTTTATCAATTAAGTTTGAGTAACGATCGGATGCATACATATTAGTATTGGCAAAACCCGCATTATATCGATCCCCCGCTTGGCGGAGAGACACCTGGTTGTGTGAGGGGAAGTGATACCGATACAATTTTATTCCTAAAAACTTATTTGCCTTACTTTTTTCCTTGATGAAAAAAGTAACAAAAAAATCAAGGCTCACAGAAATTTTCAGGCAAAGCTACAGGCCATCGGTGCCGCACGATTGGCGCACACAGGCGTTCGCTGCTGACGTACTTTACCCGTACCTGCAATCGCCTGCCTGCCGAAGCACAAGCCAGCGCGGCGGCAGGCAGGCTTACACAAGCCCTCACTAACCGATGCCCTTTGTTTGCCACGAAAATTTCTGAAGGCCGGATTTATAAATAAATGATGGCCGACCTTTTAAAATATTTCTTATACCAATTATAAATAAAATTCAGTCCAATATTTGCAGAATAGATTTTTTTTATTATTTTTGGACTAAACTATAAATATAACAATATGTCATTCGCAAAAACAATACACATCAAAGAGAGTGTGAAGGAATTATCCCAG